>NZ_JAFGYS010000185.1:0-442 GCF_017491705.1 Pseudomonas sp. 86_A
GCCACCGACTGCACGTTGGTCGAAGCCTCCTCCGAAGCGCCGGCAACCGTGGTCGCCAGCCGCTGGGAGCGGTCGGCAGTCGAGGTCAGCGTCGAAGCGGAGGCTTCGAGCTGCGTCGAAGCCGACGACACGGTCTGAACGATCTCGCCGATCATGGTTTCGAATTCGCGGGTGATGTTGTCGACGCGGCGGCCGCGCTCGATCTTGGCTTCAGCATCCGCGGCCGCAGCTTCGTCCGCGGCCTTCTTGGCGATCAACGCCTCCTTGAAGATCTGGAGCACGTCGGCCATGGCGCCGATCTCGGTCTTCTCGCCGCGATGCGGGACCTCGGCGGCCAGATCTCCCCGGCCCAGCGCCTGCATCGGCTCGGTGATGGAATTGATGCCGTTCGAGACGTCGCGGACCAGATAGAAGCTGAGGCCGATCCCGATCACCACAGCGG
>NZ_JAFGYS010000186.1:0-442 GCF_017491705.1 Pseudomonas sp. 86_A
CGTGGATGTAGAGATAGCCATCCTCGTCCATGTAGCCGGCATCGCCGGTACGCAGCCAGCCGTCGCTGCGCAATGTCGAAGCGGTCGCCTCCGGCAGGTTCCAGTACCCCGCCATGTTCGAGCCCGACCGCGTCGCGATCTCGCCGACCTCACGTGGTGGCAACGGCTTGCCGTCGGCGTCCAGGATCGCGATCTCGACCCCCGGCAGCGCCTTGCCGGCCGAGCGCATCCGCTCCAGCCCCTCGACGTGATCTTCAGGCGGCAGCGCGACGATGGTGCCGGTGGTCTCCGTCATCCCGTACAGCTGCACGAAGCCGCATTTGAAGACCTCGATGCACTCCTTCAGCAGCGCCGCCGGGATCGGCGAGGCGCCATACAGCATGTATTTCAATCGTGAAAAGTCCACCGTCTTGGCGCGCGGCTGCCGCACCACGAATTGCAT
>NZ_JAFGYS010000187.1:0-440 GCF_017491705.1 Pseudomonas sp. 86_A
AGGTAATAGAACGGCATCGCGCGAACGACGGACCAGGACAAAGCCGAGGCACGCACCAGCTGTTCGCCGGCGAGCTTGACCCGAGCGTAGGGCAGGGTTGCCTGCTCGAGCCCGACGATCGAAACATGCAGGACGTGTTGCACCTCGGTTTGCCCGCAGAGCGACAGCAGCCGCTCCGTTCCCTCGACGTCCACGGCGGAAGGCGATCGGAAGAAATCGATCGGACGAACGCCGCCGCGCCGTGCGATCGGCGAATAGGTCGCCGCATTGATCACCGTATCGACGTCATGCAGTGCGTGCCGCAACCCCGCGCCTGTGGCGAGATCGCCTGTGGCCCATTCGACGTCCGTCCGTAGGCCGGGAGAACGTGCAAACACCCGGACGCGACGTCCGTCGCGAACCAGGCGATCGACGATATCCCGACCGAGGTGCCCTGTACC
>NZ_JAFGYS010000188.1:0-440 GCF_017491705.1 Pseudomonas sp. 86_A
TCGGTGCACATCTGTCCGGCATGGCGCTCAACGGTGAACTGACGGCGCTGAATGCCACGCTGATCGAGGCGACCAAAACCGCACCCGACTACAAGCTCTTCGCGCTTCAGACCACGCCGCCGAAGCCGGGCATGCTGCGGGTTGCAGCCGGTAACGGCGCAGCGATCGAAGTTGAGATCTGGTCCCTGTCGCCGTCCGCTTTCGGCAAGTTCGTCAACGCAATTCCATCTCCGATGGCGATCGGCACGGTGCGCCTCGCCGATGGCCGCAGCGTGAAGGGATTTCTCGTCGAGCCGGAAGTGCTGGGCGAGGCGCGCGACATCACGGCGTATGGCGGCTGGCGGAAGTTTATGGCGGAAGCTGCGAAGGCCTAGGTAGTCTCGTGTCCCGGGCGCAGCGCATCACGCAGTGGTGCGCTGCTGAACCGGGACCCATAGGGC
>NZ_JAFGYS010000189.1:0-440 GCF_017491705.1 Pseudomonas sp. 86_A
CTCTTCATGCAACCTCGCCGACGGCGGATTCGTGCGCCGCGGCGCGCCCGCACCCGCGCCTTCATCCGTTCATGCCCCTTTTCGTCACGCCTGCCGGCGCTTCGCCGCGCGGATTGATCCACGTCAGCAAGGCGCGCGTCGCGTGTAGTGCAATGGGCGCATCGAACACCACACGCATTCCGGGAGGTCTCATGAAACTGACGTTCCTCGGCGCGACGGAAACCGTCACCGGCTCGAAGTATCTGCTCGAGGACGCCGGGACACGCGTCCTGAGCGACTGCGGGCTGTTCCAGGGCACGAAGAAGCTGCGGCTGCGCAACTGGAGCCCGCTGCCCGTGCCCGCCGATTCGATCGACGACGTCGTGCTCACGCATGCGCATCTCGATCACAGCGGCTATCTGCCGGTGCTCGTGCGCGAGGGCTTCCGCGGGCCGATCTAT
>NZ_JAFGYS010000190.1:0-439 GCF_017491705.1 Pseudomonas sp. 86_A
CTTGCCTTGCGCCAGGTCATGCCTTCGCCGAGCAGCAGGGCTGCGAGCGCCGCGGTGAAGACCGGATTGGCCGAGACGATCAGGCCGCCGAGGCCGGCGGACACCGATTGCAGGCCGGTGTAGCCGAGGCCGAGATAGAGCGCGTTGTTGGCGATGCCGAGCACGGCGAAGATTGCCGCATCGCGCCAGGACAGCGACCAGGCCTCGCCGCGGATCAGCGTTGCACCCAGGATCAAGATGCCGGCGAGCGAGAAGCGCGCGGCGAGCCGGACCAGCGGCGGGCAATGGGTGACGCCGATCTTGCCGGCGACGAAGGCATAGCTCCAGAGCAGGCAGAACAGGCCGAGGGCGGGCGGCAGCGTGTTGAAGCGGCTGTGAGGGACGGAAATCGAGGGGGCGAGCGACATGAGGGGCATTCTCCTGAACCCTCGATCTAGGG
>NZ_JAFGYS010000191.1:0-438 GCF_017491705.1 Pseudomonas sp. 86_A
GGAATCGCTCATGGTCTCTTTCTCGCTGCCCTGATCAACATCACGCCGGCAAAGGCCACCAGCATTGCAAGCACGAGGACGGGGATGAAGCGGGTGTCGAAGTGTGACGACTGGGTCTGGTCGAAGGCAAAGATCAGGGCGCAGATGCCGGGCAGCAGCAGGATCACCCCGCACATTACCATGAACGCGGTGACACATCCGCTCCGCGACGCTGGAGGTGAAGGCGTCTCGCTCAACGCGGCATCTCCTCACGCTGCCCGGCGTCCCGATAGGTCTCGCCGGCCAACTCGACGCGGATGCCGTCGATCTTGCCATTGCGGTAGAACAAATTGTAGGTGTCGAACGGAATGATCGCCCCCTGCTCCGTCACGAAATGGATGCAGCTACGCTTGACGTTGCCGACGCAGAAATTGAAGTGGTCGAGGAACTGCACGATGG
>NZ_JAFGYS010000192.1:0-438 GCF_017491705.1 Pseudomonas sp. 86_A
CGGGTACGCCGCGCGCGATGCGCGCGGCGTACCCGCGCGGGCGTGCCGCTTCGGCCCGGCGCGCGCGGACGATTCGGGAGGCGCATGAGCGCGCGCGGCCGCGCCCAGCAGCGCGGCGACGTCGGCCACCGTTGCGACTTCGGCAAGCCGCGCGCGATCGAGGCGGATGTTCCAGCGCTCGTCGAGTTCCATCGCGAGTTCGATCAGCTCGAGCGAATCCATCGCCAGGTCGTCGAGCAGCCGCTGCGGCGGCGCGATCTGCGCTTCCGGCACGCCGAGCATGCCGGCCAGCAGCGTCTTGGCCGCCGCGAGCGCGGCGGCGTCGCTCAGATGCGGGCCGGCCGTCATCGCTTCGTGCCGTTGGCGATCGAATCGTTCCAGCCGACGCGCGCCGCGCCTTCGGTCGTCACGATTCGGTGGGCCGGCGCGACGCTCGGG
>NZ_JAFGYS010000193.1:0-437 GCF_017491705.1 Pseudomonas sp. 86_A
ACGAAAGGATGGCGAGCAGGCTGCCAAACTTAGGGACGAAGCCAGCCAGTTACCGGCAGGCGCAGAGCGCGAGGCACTCCTTAGGGAGGCTCGAATTGCCGAAACGAGAGCGCACCTGTCCGACTGGATCACATCTCCCGGCCTTCGGGCTCAAGAATAGCGCTAGAAACATTTGTCCACTTTGATACTTCAGGGCGTCCGCTCGATCGAGGATGATTCGATGCTGGGAATGATTTTGCTCATGTCCCTTCTCGGCACCAGCATGATTGCAGTGGTCGTTGTGATTGTCGAGTTGCGTGCCCTCGTTGGCTACTTGCGCACCCATAAAATTCCCCATGAGTGACATCTCGACTTTGCCAAGCAGCAGCGAGGCAGCATGTCCAACGTCTTGACCGCAATCGCCGGCGCCGAGATTCGAAGGGGCGACATAATAAAAT
>NZ_JAFGYS010000194.1:0-437 GCF_017491705.1 Pseudomonas sp. 86_A
TGCCTGGTGCGGATGGACCAGGGCGGCGGCCAGGTGCTGCTCGCGCCCGACATCGTGCCGGTCGCCGAACGGCTCGGCCTGATCCGCCTGGTCGATCACCGCGTGCTCGAGCTCGTGGTCGCCGAGCTCGCCGCCGCGCCCGACATCTGCCTCAGCCTCAACATCTCGCCCGATACCACCATGGATCCGGACTGGTGGGCGGGAATCGAATCGCTGATGCTGGCCCATCCCGGCGTTGCCGAGCGGCTGATCGTCGAGATCACCGAGACGGTCGCGATCCAGGACATCGACGACGTCCGTGGCTTCGTCACGCGGCTGAAGAATTTCGGCAGCCGCATCGCCATCGACGATTTCGGCGCCGGCTACACCTCGTTCCGAAACCTGCGCAAGCTCGGCGTGGACATCGTCAAGATCGACGGCGCCTTCGTGCAGAACAT
>NZ_JAFGYS010000020.1:0-105511 GCF_017491705.1 Pseudomonas sp. 86_A
GGCATGGCCCAGGCGCGGGGAGGGCGGGGTGAAGGTGTTGACGTGAGCGATGCTGAACGTGGCGAAGCTGCCGCCACCGGTCAGCGCCGGGCAGTTGAACAGCAGGCTGCAATAACCGCACTTTTCCCACAGGGCGTGGTGCGAGGATTGCGGTGGACAATGTTCGGCGCTGGGCTGCGCGTCATGACCGCCGTGATCCATGCCCGGCATGTCCATCGACATGTCCATGCGCATCGGCATGGAAGTCGAGGCGTGCTGATCCATCGGCATCGACTGAGAAATCAGTGGGCCGATGAAGATCATCAACATGGCGAACAGGGCGATCCAGCTACCGCGGGTCAGAGCCTGGCTCTGGCGATGCTTGCTGGACGCCCCGGCGCGTTGCGGGCGCACGGGCGTGGTCAGCCGGATCGATTACTGGGCGTGTTCGTGCGCCATGCTGTCTTGCGGTGGTTTCTTCTGCACCGCGACTTCGACGGTTACATCACCGGCCTTCTCGAAATGCAGGGTCAGCGGGAAGCGCTTGCCGTCGCTGAGCAGGCTGCGGTCTTTCGGGCTGAGCAGCATCACGTGATAAGCCATCGGCGCGAACGTTACCTTGCCGCCGGCCGGAATCAGCACGTTGGGCACCTGCTGCATTTTCATCAGATCGCCCTGCATCACATGCTCGTGCAGCTGCGCTTGATCAGTGATCGGCGAATCGACGCTGATCAGACGGTCGTCAGTCTTGCCGGGATTGCTGATCACGAAGTAAGCGGCGACGTTCGGTGCGTTGGGCGGCAGTTCCTGTGACCACGGGTGAGCGATTTCCAGCTCGCCGGCCTTGTATTCGTGGGCATGGGCAAAGCACGCCGGCAGCAACAGCGCAGCGATAACGATGAGTTTGTTCAACATGGCAGTTCTCCAGAACGATTTGATACGCAGGTCAATTGCGAGAACAAATCAAACCAGAGGCGAGGCGCGGGGATTGAGGCTCGGCCATTGCTGGCGCGGGGTCGGTGTTTGCAACGAGGGCGGTGCTACGCTGCGATTGCTTTCGTAGCGGGCGAAATACAGCTGCGGTGTATGACCCGGCAACGCCACCAGCGGCGCTGAACCCGAGCAGCACCAGCAATGCTGCATGTTGGAATGGCTGTCGTTGGACGGGGCTTTCTGCTCCGTGGTGCCGATGTTGATCGCCACCATCTTCGTCCCGCTGCCGGTGCAGAAACTGCTCCAGAGCAACTGTTCGGCCGGTGAACTGGCCGCCTGCGCCATCGCCCCGGTCATCGGCATGGCGAGCATGTTGAACAGCACTGCAAAGCAGGCGATCCAGGCAATGGCTAGCCGGTGTCGGTTCATGGGACAGATCCGTTGGGTGGGCGATCAGGCGCGGCTATTTAGCCTGATCAGGGCCGATAAGTAAAAAGGCGTCGTGCGGTTTGGTGTCGCAGCGCTTCATGCAAGAGTTTAAGAAGTCTGCGGCCCAGCTCGATTTCGCCGTTATAAATGAGTGTAGCGGCTTCGATTCGTATTGCCTGGGCGAAATTCGAGTCGCTTTCTATCCGCGCGCGAATGGTCTGCTTGACGTCTCGGAGGGCTACTCGGTTGAGCTGCCCATCGCCCGAGTCTTCGATCTCACAGCCCTTGATGTATTGGCCAAGATCGGCAGGTGTTTTGAGGTAATCCTTGACGTCGAAACGGGAGAATTTTTCTGACATTGGATGTGTACGCCCTCGGAATTAAAGCCGGTGAGCGTAAGTGGGGACTCTGGCTGCCGATAGTCAGTGATTCGTTAAGTTGTTGTGGGCAGTGTCCGGCGCGATTGTAGGATTCAAGTCATATGCCGGAAGACCCGACGTTTTCGCTGGCAAATTGAATCGTTGCTCCCATTTATCACTCACGTCAGATATTCAGTTGAACCCGGGACATTGTAGGAGTGAGCCTGCTCGCGATAGTGGTGTGTCAGGCAATGAGGTGCTGGCTTTGCTGACGTCATCGCGAGCAGGCTCACTCCTACAATGGTTTGTGTCGTCCAGGTGATCTGTGTACACCGGCGTGACGGTACGACTGATTTAAATACGATTGAAGGTTGCGAGGGCCATGAGGATTTCGTCGACCGAGGCAAACTCCCGATCAACCCCTGGCAACCCCGGCCGCTTCAACACAAGCACCGGTACCCCCAACTCCCGCGCCACTTCCAGCTTCGGCTCGGTTGCGGTGCTGCCGCTGTTCTTGCTGATCAGCACATCGATCTGCCGCCGTTCGAACAGCGCGCGCTCATCCTCCAGCAGAAACGGCCCGCGCGCGCCGATGACTGCGCAGCGTTCGTTGCCGGGGTAGACGTCGAGGGCGCGCAGGGTCCAGAACTGCTCGGCGGGGATTTCGTCGAGGTGCTGCAGCGGCTCACGGCCGAGGGTGAACAGCGGGCGGCGGAAGGATTTGAGGGCAGTGATCAGTTCGGCCCAGTCGCTGACTTCGCGCCAGTCGTCACCGGGTTGCGGCTGCCACGCCGGACGGCGCAAGGCCCAGCAGGGGATGCCGGTCAGGTGGGCGGCGCTGGCGGCGTTCTGGCTGATCTGTGCGGCATAGGGATGCGTGGCGTCGAGCAGCAGATCAATGCCTTCGTCGCGAATGAACTGCGCCAGACCTTCAGCGCCACCGTAACCACCGACGCGCACCTGACAGGTCAGATCCGTCGGCACCCGGCCAACACCGGCGAGGCTATAGATATGTTCTGGCCCGAGCGTACGGGCAATCGCCAGCGCTTCGGTCACGCCGCCAAGCAGCACTATCCGCTTCATGCAAAACCTCCGGCATGCCCGACGATCCCGCCCTGACGATCAATCGCAAATACCTCGACCTGCACCTGCGCCGGCACCACGCTGCGGGCGAAATTCAGCGCGTGGCGACAGACTTCATCGCCGAGGGCGATGCCCGCCGCACTGGCCATCGCCAAGGCCTGCTGACTGGTGTTCGCCTCGCGAATGCCTTGCTGCAAAACCTCATCAGCGCCAATCGCCGCGGCCCACTCGGCCAGTTGCGGCAAATCGATGCTCGAATGTCGCGAGTGCAGGTCCATGTGCCCGGCCGCCAGTTTGCTGATCTTGCCGAACCCGCCGCACAGGCTGAGTTTATCCACAGGCACTTTGCGCAAATGCTTGAGCACCGCGCCGACAAAGTCGCCCATCTCGATCAGGGCGATTTCTGGCAGGTCGTAGACCCGGCGCATGGTGTCTTCGCTGGCGTTGCCGGTGCACGCGGCGATGTGCAGGTAGCCGTTGGTCTTGGCGACGTCGATGCCCTGGTGGATCGAGGCGATGTACGCCGCACAGGAGAACGGCCGGACGATGCCGCTGGTGCCGAGAATCGACAGGCCGCCGAGAATGCCCAGACGCGGATTCATGGTTTTCAGCGCCAGCGCTTCGCCGCCCTCGACGTTGACCGTGACCTCGAAACCGCCGGCATAACCGCTCTCGGCGGCGAGCAGCGTCAGGTGATCGCTGATCATCTTGCGCGGCACCGGGTTGATCGCCGGCTCACCGACGCCGAGCACCAGCCCCGGCCGGGTCACGGTGCCAACCCCTGCGCCGGCGATGAAGCGAATTCCCGGCTCAGTCAGCAGCCGCACCTGCGAATAGAGCAGTGCACCGTGGGTCACGTCCGGGTCGTCCCCGGCGTCCTTGATAGTCCCGGCTTCCGCGCCGGCCTCGGTCAGTCGACAGAACTCCAGACGCATCTGCACCTGCTTGCCCTTGGGCAGGACGATCTGCACCGCATCCGCCGAGGTGCCGCTGAGCAGCAGGCGTGCGGCGGCGAGGCTGGTGGCCGTGGCGCAACTGCCGGTGGTCAGGCCGCTGCGCAGGGGCGCGGGTTGTTCGGCGGTTTCGTCACGCATCGAGAGGTTTGACCAGGTCGAGCAAGGTGATCGGCAGCGCCTGGCGCCAGGTGTCGAACTCGCCCAGCGGCTGTGCCTGGGCGACATGGATGCGGGTCAAGTCGCCGCCATGGCGTTCGCGCCAGTTCATCAGGGCCAGTTCACTTTGCAGGGTCACGGCGTTGGCGACCAGCCGGCCTCCGGGTTTGAGCTGTTCCCAGCAGGTTTCGAACACCCCTTCACGGGTCACGCCACCGCCGATGAAAATCGCGTCCGGACGCTCCAGCCCGGCAAGCGCCTGTGGTGCCCGGCCGCGAATCAGTTGCAGGCCGGGCACTCCCAGCGCATCGCGGTTGTGTTCGATCAACTGCTGGCGGCCTTCGTCGGCTTCGATTGCCAGCGCCCGGCAACCGGGATGCGCGCGCATCCACTCGATGCCGATCGAGCCACAACCACCGCCCACATCCCACAGCAGCTCACCGGGAATCGGCGCGAGGCGCGCCAGGGTGATGGCGCGCACATCACGCTTGGTCAGTTGGCCGTCGTGACGGAAGGCCGAGTCCGGCAGGCCGGCGAGGCGCGACAGGTGTGGGGTATCGGCGTCGGCAAGGCATTCGACGGCGATGATATTCAGGTCGGCCAGCGGCGGGTCGTTCCAGTCATTGGCGGTGCCATCGATGCGCCGTTCGGCGTCGCCGCCCAAGTGCTCCAGAACGCTGATACGGCTGCCGCCAAAACCACGCTCGCGCAATAATGCGGCGACCGCCGCCGGACTTTGTCCATCATTGCTCAGCAACAGCAGACGCACACCGCTGAACAACTGCGCATTCAGTGCCGCCAGCGGCCGGGCCACCAGCGACAGCGTCACGACCTCCTGCAACGGCCAGCCGAGGCGCGCGGCCGCCAGCGCGCAAGAGGACGGCGCGGGCAGGATCAGCATCTCGTCGCTGGGCACCTGCCGCGCCAGGCTCGCGCCGACGCCATAGAACATCGGATCACCACTGGCCAGCACGCAGACCGCCGCGCCACGCTGCTCCAGCACCGGGGCCAGGGAGAACGGGCTCGGCCACAACTGCCGTTCGCCGCGAATGCACGCCGGCAGCAGGTCCAGCTGACGTTGCCCGCCGACGATCCGCGAGGCGCCCAGCAGGGCGCGCCGGGCATTCTTGCCCAGGCCCTTGAAGCCGTCTTCACCGATACCCACAACCGTCAGCCAGGGTGACATCTATATTCCTCTAAACATGCTGATCCGACGGGCAGACTTTTCATGCCGCCGGACAAAGCAGGCATAATACCGCGCCTTCGCCCGCGAAGCGCCTTTGCCACACAGCCGGTCAGCCCCTTGAACGAACGCCTGATGTCCACCGCCTTACGCCCCTCGGCCTGTCCGGGGTTGCTGCGTATCGTCCAGGCACTGGACGGCGGGATCTGCCGGATCAAGCTCGATGGCGGTTCGATCAGCGCCGATCAGGCTGACGCGGTGGCCAACGCCGCCGAGCAGTTCGCCGGCGGCGCGATCGAGGCGACCAACCGCGCCAACCTGCAAATCCGTGGCATCGGTCAGCAATCCGCTGCACTGATCGACAATCTGCTCGCCGCGGGTCTCGGGCCACGAACGGCCGCCGGCGACGATGTGCGCAACCTGATGCTCAGCCCGGCCGCCGGGATTGACCGGCAGATGCGCGTCGACACCCGGGCGCTCGCCGAACAGATCCTCGACACCCTGCAAAGCCATCCACGCTTCCACGAGTTGAGCGCCAAGTTCGCCGTGCAACTGGATGGCGGCGAGGCGCTGGCGATGCTCGAACATCCACATGACGTGTGGCTTTCGGCATTCGAACGCGACGGCGAAACGCTGCTGGCATTCGGTCTGGCCGGTTGCCCGACGGATCGCGCAGTCGGTGCGGTGGCGCTGGAGAACGGCCATGCGCTGGTGGTCGCGGTGCTGGAGTTGTTCCTCGAACTGGCGCGGCCCGAACAGACGCGGATGCGCCATTTGCTCGATGAACTGCCGATGCTGGCTTTTCTTGAACAGCTCAGGGCGCGTCTGCCGATCAAGGCGATCAGCGCCTGGCAACGTGTCCGCGCGGCGGACGATCTGCACATCGGCGCTCACCCGCAACACACCGACAACCGGGTTTACATCGGCGCGGTGCCGCCACTCGGTCGCCTTGACCCGACGATGATGCGGGGTGCCGCGCAACTGGCCCGTCTATTCGGCGATGGCCACTTGCGTTTCACACCGTGGCAAAGCCTGCTGCTGCCCAACGTCAAAGCAACCGATGCCGTTCAGGTGATCGCAGGTCTCAAGCAATTGAACCTGCTGACAGAACTCACTGACCCGCTGTCGACCATCATCGCCTGCACCGGCTCCGCTGGCTGCGGCAAAGGCCTGGCCGACACCAAGCACGACGCTCGTATTCTGGCGACCCTGTTACACCAGGCGCAGCACGTTCATCTGTCCGGTTGCCCGCGCTCCTGCGCGGCGGCGCACCGCGCCCCAGCCACCTTGCTGGCCGTCAGCCCCGGCCGCTACGACCTCTATTTTCGCGATGCAACGCAGCCGGGTTTCGGCGCGCTGCACGCACGCAACCTTACTATTGAAGCGGCCGCGACCCTGCTCGACGCCCGCTCTCGGAGCCCCCTTGATGCTTGATTACATCCGCGACGGTCAGGAGATCTATCGCAACTCCTTCGCGATCATTCGCAGCGAGGCCAATCTGGCGCGCATCCCGGCCGACCTGGAAAAACTCGCGGTCCGGGTGATCCACGCCTGCGGCATGGTCGAGGCCGTCGATGGTCTGCAGTTCTCCGAGGGCGCGGGCAAGGCCGGGCGTGATGCGCTGGCGGCCGGAGCGCCGATCCTGTGCGATGCGCGGATGGTCTCCGAAGGCGTGACCCGTGCCCGCCTGCCGGCCAATAACGAAGTGATCTGCACCCTGCGCGACGACAGCGTGCCGGAGCTGGCCCGTGAGCTGGGCAATACCCGTTCCGCTGCCGCGCTGGAGTTGTGGCGTCCGCATCTTGAAGGCAGCGTGGTGGTGATCGGCAACGCACCGACCGCGCTGTTCTATCTGCTGGAAATGCTCGACGCCGGTGCGCCGAAACCAGCGCTGATCCTCGGCTTCCCGGTGGGCTTCGTCGGTGCCGCCGAGTCGAAAGCGGCACTGGCGGCTGACAGCCGCGGCGTACCGTTCGTGATCATGCAGGGCCGCCTCGGCGGCAGCGCCATGGCCGCCGCGGCGGTGAATGCCCTCGCCACGGAGGTCGAATGATGCAGGCTCAAGGACGTTTGATCGGTCTGGGCGTTGGCCCGGGTGATCCGGAGCTGATTACCGTCAAAGCCCTGCGCTTGCTCCGCGAATCGCCAGTGGTGGCGTACTTCGTCGCCAAGGGCAAGAAGGGCAACGCGTTCGGCATCATCGAGGCGCACCTGCAAGACGCACAGAATCTGCTGCCGCTGGTGTACCCGGTGACCACCGAAGCGTTGCCGGCTCCGCTGTCGTACGAACAAGTGATCAGCGATTTCTACGACGAAGCCGCCGAAACGGTGGCCGCGCATCTGGACGCCGGCCGCGACGTGGCGGTGATCTGCGAAGGCGATCCGTTCTTCTATGGCTCCTATATGTATCTGCATGACCGGCTGTCCACCCGCTACGAAGCCCAAGTGGTGCCGGGCGTGTGTTCGATGCTCGGTGGCGCTTCGGTGCTGGGGGCGCCACTGGTGTACCGCAACCAGAGCCTGTCGGTGTTGTCCGGCGTGTTGCCGCATGAGGATCTGAAGCGCCGTCTGGCCGATGCCGACGCGGCGGTGATCATGAAGCTGGGGCGCAACTTCCCGAAAGTCCGGCAGGTGCTTGAAGAACTCGGTCTGGCCGAGCGCGCGCTGTACGTCGAGCGCGCAACCATGGCCAACCAGAAGATCGTGCCGCTGGATCAGGTCGAGCCGATGTCCTCGCCGTACTTCTCGCTGATCATCGTCCCGGGCGAACGGTGGCAAGGCTGATGAATCCTTCCACGCCAGCCATTGTCATCCTCGGTCAGGGCAGCCTGGCCACTGCCCGGCGCATCCAGCAGGTCTATCCCGGCGCGCAAGTCCTGGGCCTGGCCGGGCGGGTCGAAGGCGCTGATCGCACCTATGCGGAATTCGGCGCAACCCTGCGTGAGTTGTATCAGCAGGACACGCCGATCATCGCCCTGTGCGCCGCCGGCATCGTCATCCGCACGCTGGCGCCGCTGTTGCTGGAAAAAGGCGCCGAACCGCCAGTGCTCGCCGTGGCCGAAGACGGCAGCGCGGTGGTGCCGCTGCTGGGCGGGCTGGGCGGCGTGAACGTCATGGCCCGGGACATTGCGGCCGGGTTGCAGGTGGCGGCAGCGATTACCACCAGCGGCGAATTGCGTTTCGGCACCTGCTTGCTGAACCCGCCGAGCGGTTATGCGCTGGGCGACCTGGAACTGGGCAAGCGTTTTGTTTCCGATCTGCTGGCCGGGCACAGCGTACGCATCGAAGGCGCGGCGCCGTGGCTGGATCAGGCGCAATTGCCGGAAGATCCGCATGCGCAGCGCTCGATTCATGTAAGCAGTGCCGAACGTGAATCGAGCGCCAACGAATTGCTGATCTACCCGCGCAGTGTCGCGGTGGCGGTGAGTGCCGACGTTGCTGACCTGGCAGACGCCGTTCGCGCGGCACTGCAGCAGACCAAAGTCGCGCTGCAAGCGTTGGCGTGTCTGGTGGCCGCCGACGATGAAATGGCCTCGGCGAGCTTGCGTGAGGCGGCGCTTGAACTCGGCGTGCCGCTGCGGTTCGTTGCCGCAAACGGTGACCTGCAAGCGTTGGCAGCAGTGGCAGTCCCGGCGGCGCAGGTCGTCAGCGCGAACAACCTTGCCATTGCGATTGCCGAGCAACCACTGGACGTGGCGACTATCGGACGTCCACGCGGGCGCCTGGCGGTGATCGGCCTTGGCCCCGGCGCTGCGGAACTGATGGTGCCCGCCGTCAAAGCCGAACTGGCCCGCGCCACCGACGTGCTCGGTTACGAAACCTACGTGCGTATGGCCGGCCCGTTCCGTGCCGATCAAGTGCAGCACTGCACCGACAACCGCGAAGAGATGCAGCGCGCCCGTCATGCTTTCAGGCTGGCGGCCCAGGGGCGCTCGGTGATCGTGGTGTCGTCCGGTGATCCCGGGGTGTTCGCCATGGCGGCAGCGGTGCTCGAAGCGTTGCACGAATCGGATGATCCGGCCTGGCACAGTGTCGATCTGGAAATCCTCCCGGGGGTTTCCGCATCACTCGCCACCGCGGCTCAAGCCGGTGCACCGTTGGGCCATGACTTCTGTGTGATGTCGCTGTCGGACAACCTCAAGCCGTGGTCGATCATCGAGAAGCGCCTCGATCTGGCGGCTGAGGCCGATCTGGCCCTGGCGTTCTACAACCCGATCTCCCGTGCCCGACCCTGGCAGTTGGGCCGCGCGCTGGAAATCGTCGCGCAGCACCGCACCGCGCAAACCCCCGTGGTACTGGGGCGCGATATCGGTCGCCCGGGCCAGACGCTGCGCACCACCACATTGGGCGCGCTGACGCCGGATCAGGTAGACATGCGCACCATGGTGCTGATCGGCTCGTCCACCACCTGCACTTTCCCGCGTGCCGCCGGTGGCGATTGGGTTTACACGCCGCGCTGGTACGGCGAAAAACCACTGTCCTGAGTGCTCGCAGCCCTTCGGGGCTGCGGTCTTTTTCGCGGGATTATTTCCGCGTTTGACGGTGTCGGAGGCTTCATCGGGCCTTGTCTGATTTGTACCCGTCCCGCGTAAGCGATTTCTTGTTACTTACTTCTTGTCTTGGTTTTTTATAACGTGCCGACGCCTTGGCGAAGTTGCCGTGCCCGGGTTATTTGCGTGGCTTGCGGGTTTTTAGATTTCAATGAAATGTTCGGTGACATGGCACTCAGTTACATACTTTATTAGTTCTTCTCTTATCCATGTTTTATGAAACTTGCTGAATTTTTTCCTGTTTGAGCAGGGCGTTGCCCGTCGGTAGTTTGTTGGCTTCGGAACCTTAAGTCATGGTTGGACAGTTCACGCTGTTGTCCTGAATTCCTGGACGTTCTGGCTGGATTATCACGAACTCTCAAAGAGGCAGTTGAATTCAATGCAATCAACCGAGCAAGGCAGCAAACACTTCGTAAAATTCGTCGATCTTTTCAAGTTAAAAGATCTTGAAAACGCTTTGAGCTCACACAAAGGCAGCGATGTTTACGAGGCGGTACTGCGTTATTACTTTGCCTGTGTGGGGAAGTTGAGTTCGCCACAGCTGATCGAGCCCGTGGCCCTGCTCGAGCAGACACTTGAATTATTGCTGGGGGATATCCGGGTACGGCGTGCGAGCGATCAGCAATCGCGAGGGGCAGAAACAAATAGCTGATTTGACGCCGCTGCTGCCCGACGGTGTCGATACGTTGATCCTGCGTCTGGGGCAGGGCGCGGTGACGTTTCATCTGTCCAGGACACTGTGGTTCAGGCTCGCTTCGGTCATCGTCGATTGCCGGCATGCGGCGAGTGAAGCCGTCACGATCCCCGGCAAGCTGAACTGGTCGCTGGACGCGCCGAACAAGCTGCAACTGGAAATGGTCGGCGAGCATCTGGTGGTGGTTGACCCGGACAGCGAACACAGTCTGATTTTCCGCGATGCCGGCAGTGCAGATCCGCTGCTGCGCGGTGAAGTGTTCCTCGGCTTTGACCGGCAGTTTTCGGTCGCGGTGTCGCGTCTGGTGCGAACGTTGCGCGAGCGGCAAGCCAAGAATCCGCTCTCAACCCTCGGGGAGTTGTTGAGCGTCACTGTCGAGTAACGGCCGCGCTGATGTAACGCCGAATTGGCCGATTTCAATCGCGGATAAAAAGCCACGGGGCAGTTGCTCGTGGCTTTTTATATGTGCGCTGTCACAGTTTTTTATTGTGCCTAATAATTTATATCGATCGTGTTTGATGGGTGTTATTGGTGTTTTGTTGGTTTCAGTCTCAAGTCTTATCGGGTTCTATTTTTTGGTAGTTGTTTGTGGGTGTTGCCGAAACTTGTTGAAAGTCTTTGCGTTTGAAGAAATTAACGGCTGTTGCTAGTTTCTCGGAATTGCTTGTTTTTATAAGTCGCGGTGAATAAGTCATTGGGGCGATTGTGCCTGTATGAAATAAACGGAGACGAGTGCTATGGCATTAAGCGATTTTGAAGTTTCGGTGTTAAGTTCCGGTTTTTCGAATGCTTTTGATCGAGACGAATTGAAGTCGATGGCTTCAACCCGTAACGGCGGGTCGTACGAGGCGCAATCGTTGAATTATTACGATGCGGCTGTCTCGGCGAAAAGTTTTAATGAACAACTGACAGCGGTCAGATTGCTGAGGGAAAGTTTCGAGTCGGACTTTGCCGATGCTTCGAATGCTCAGTGGAAAGACTATCGCCAGCAACTGGTCGATTATCACCAGCGCTTGTCGTCTACGGTGGAGGTGATGGCCCCCGGTAAACCGGTGCCGCGCATCATGCATTTCGTCTGGGTGGGCGGCAGTGAGGTCGGGCCGAACCAGCGTGATTACATGAACATCTGGCGCAAGGTGTTGGCGCCCCAGGGCTACACCTTCAATCTCTGGTATGACAGTGATGCGCTGCTGGCTTTCGAAATGAACCGGGTGATCCTCGACAGTGCCAGAGCCCACGCGATGGAGTCGGGTGGCGCGCAAGAGCAGAACTACCTGAACCTCTCGCGCATGATTGAAGATCGCGCTCGTGTGCTCAAACAACAGATGTTTGACCACCTCAGTCGGCAAGAGTGGAGCGGACGAGCGGATCTGGCCCGTATCGATCTGATGGTCCGGGCCTACGGCAAGGATCGCGCAACGCTGGAAGCCTTTCGCCAGAAATGCCTGGATTCGCATCAGGCGATGGTCGGGGCAGATTTGCATCTGCGGGACGTCCGCACGGAGTTTGCCGATCACTATCTCAATGATGTCTACCAGCGTGAAATTGCCATGCGTGGCAATTTTGCCGCAGCCAGTGATGTGGTGCGGTTGCAGGCCGTGCATCTGGAGGGTGGCCGTTACAGCGATATGGATTACTTGCCGCCACTGCTCGACAAGCTGGGCGGGGTGGATGTCAGTGGTTTGGAATCCAACGCGAAACCGGGTGTCTTGCAGCTGTTGCTCAATGAGAACGACGCTCTATTGCCGGGCCGGGATCGGCAACGTTACGCCGACCGAACCGGGGACATCCCCGTTGAGCATCTGGAAGCACTGCGCGCATTCGCGGCAGGGCATCCCGATGTGCTGGATATTTTCAGGCCACCGTACGACGGGGCGGCACCACAGGATGCCATTCGATTGGGTACGGTCTTCGGGTTGCAGACGACGGGTGAAATGAATGCCCATTTTCTGGCGCATCCAGACAGCGGCATGACGGAATCGATCATGCAGGTGATACGTTCGAATTATGACGGCCTGCATGAAGTGGAGCGCCGAATGCGTGAGACCGGTTTGGATTGGTCGAACAGGGAGCAACTGCGTGCCACGGTGTCTGGTGTTGTTGCCAATATGGTCGTCGACGGACGCTTGCCGGGAGAAAAAAAAGCTTCTCTAGAGGACGCTTTGTCCGACTATTACTCGGACGGGATTCGCCCAGGGGCTCGCGGCACGATTGCTTTGACGGGGCCCAGCGCCGCGTCACGCGCATTGGTCCATTACAGCAAAACGCATCTTCAACCCGGTCTGTCAGAAACCATCCGTGCCCGGCTGAAACTGGTGGAGGGCTACAACGTCTTCACCGAAGAGGAAATGATCAGTGGTTGGACCGTAGGAGGTACGTCTGCAGAATGGCTCGCCAAGGAAAAGGAAAAGTGGACCTCCGGCAAACTCAAGACCCGTTACACCGGTAATCTGTCCGACCTGCTCAAGGACCAGACCCTGACGTTCAAGCGTGGCTGGCCGGTCGTTGAGGGCAAGCCGGTGATGCTGACGTCGGTGCTGCAACAGTTGCTCGATGATCTGGGTGAACCGTTCAGGCGAGCCATGAATGACCGCTTGAGTGGTGAGATCACCTTCCGCAAAGCGTTTTACCTGACCTTCGATCAGCGCCAGCAAATCCTCGCGCAGCCAGTTGCCGAGCTGCCGGAATCGGTCGGCGCTGAAGCCCTGGGCAATCTGAACGAGGCGTTCACCCGGGTCGCGAGTGGCCGGCTGCCGCTTGCGCAATTGAGCCCTTTGCACCGGGTGGTTTTCGGTGGCCTGTTCGGCGCGCAGCACCTGGACGACGAGGGATTTGCCGAGGCCTGGGCGACAACACGCTCGTTTGTCAGCAATACCGAGGATCGCGGCATCGCCGCGCGTTATGACCAGATCGAGCAGACGTTGCGCGAGCGCAGTCCGTCTGCGTTCGAGGCCGGACTCAAGGCGCCACTGCCGGCTGCAGAACGGGCGCGCAATGCGTATTTGCTAAAAGCGCAGGCTCTGGTCGAGCCCCTGAGTGTCCGCCAATGGGGCGAGCACGTTGCCCGTGTCGAGTCGCTGGCGAAAAAAGAATATCGGGCGTCGATCCTGCAGCGTGGCGGCCCGGTTCGGGCCCGCCTGTTTCAGGTGGGCGCCGTCTCCGCCAAGCAGTTGCCGCAGGATTTGCTGATGCAGGGTGACGGCGATCCGGGACGGCGCTGCTACCCGCTGGCCTTGTTGATGGCCGCCGCAGTAGAAAAGGGCCGAACCGCCCAGCGCACCTTGATCGGCAGACTGGCCACGACCAACCTTGCCCCCCAGGACGCTGAATCCCATGCCCTGCTGCGGGTTCTGGACGAAATGCGCGGTGTGCCCATGGCGCAGTTCGGGGAAAAGCTGGGGGCGGCAGACCTGGCGACGGTCATCCGCACCCTGGAGGCGAACACTTCGACTTCCAGCATCATGTTCAACACACAGAATCACTCACTGCTGGCATGCAAAGTGGTCGAGGCGAACAGCGCGTCTTATCTGTTCTACGATCCGAACTTCGCCGTGTACGAGTTCACCCAGGCCGAGCACTTGCAGCGCGGCATTGAAGCGGCCCTCGCGGACGAAAAACTGGCCGGACTTTACGGCATACAGAATCCGTCCACCGAGCGGTTCGAGTTGATTGCTCTCGATGGATCGAACATTGCCAACAAGGCCTTGCCGTCTGAGGTGACGGCCGGGGATTTGTTGCGCAGCGGGCCGGTCGCCGGTGAGCGCACAGTCGCCCCGTGGCAGCATCACGCAGCCTTGCGTACCCGTGCATTATCGGAAAACGCTCGGTTGGGACGCGGGTTGGCCGAACTGGAGGGAACTCGCATGGCACAGACTATCGAGTCGGCCAACCGCCAGCTGTTTGCGAACCACACCCTCGATCCGCGCAGTGTCGTGCTGTACGAAACCGTGAAGAATGCGGGGCCCGGGAAATGGACGCTGTCGCTGATCAACAGCAAAGAGCCTTCGAAAGTAACGAACCTTACCGTCGATGATCCGCGTTTTCTGGAGATCAAACTCTGGTTGAGCGACCGCTTCGAGGCACTGAAACAAATCCCTTCGCCAGCCAGCCCCGAGGGTCCCAAAGCGGTTCATACGTTGAACGCAGGCTTCGCAATCATGGCCGCGTTGGAGAAGCTGAATAAACGTGGAGACGCCAAGACCTCAAACGCAACACTGGCGGTGCGTCTGCACAGTTTCGTGATTTACGGACAGCTCCTGCACGGGGTGGTCTCCGATGTCGTTGCATTGGTCAAGCTGGTTGAGCTGGCATTGCTCGATGAACGTCTCATCGCGCAGGCCTCGGCCAGTGCCCTGGCCCCTTCACTGGGGGCGCGAGTGCTCGGTGAGGGGTTGGGAACTCTGCTGGCCCTGGCCAACGTTGGCTTCGACATCATCGAGCTGGCGACCGCGGATAACACCACGGCCCGAACAGCGGCAGCGGTGCAGTTGAGTTTCGACGCGACGGCGCTGGCGTTGAGTGGCGGTGCGATAACCGTCGGCGGAACGTTCGCAGCGGTTGCCGGGCCCCTGGCGGTCATTGTCGGTGGACTGGGCTTTGGTATCGGGGCGCTGGCACGCAATTACAGTCTGATCCTGGAGCGAGCCCAGCAGGTCGGCCAGTACGTGTATGCCTTGAAATCGGCGTACAGCAACGGTGGTTGCCAAGTCGTTCAAGGAACACTCGAGCCATTGCCGGATGCGCTAATCACGCGCATCGATCTGCGCACCCGACACGTGAAAATGGGCAGTCAGTTGCTGTTGAGTGCAGAGCGTCAAGGATGGCCACTGCCACGCCTCCTCGGCGAGGACACGCAGCCACCGATCAACATCCGCGAGCGCTGGAATCTGCCCGAACTGAGCTCGGTGCCTTGGGACATTCACACGCTGATCTTGCCCTGCACGCCGGCCTGTACCTTTGGTATTGACTACCAACTGATGCCCGGTGTTACCCATCGCCATGACAAGGGCTTTGACGAATTTCGCGAACTGGAAAAGGACAGCCAAGGCCGTCAGACATTCTGGTTTGATGCTTCGACACCCTTGGAATACTGCGTTTACAAGCTTTTTCCGAACTACCATGGAACCCTGGTCAAGGTGGTGCTGGATGAGCAATGCCGGTCGCTTCAAGTGCCGCAAGTACCCGTCGAATGGCATGGGAAAATGTCCTATGACATCGAAGCCGTCACGGGGCAGTACTCGTTGTCGCTCGTCAAGGGCGTCGCCAACGTTCAGTTATCCACGGCTGAGGACCCGGCTGCCCTGCGCTGGGTGATTGCTGCAACCTGGGTGGATGACGTACAGGCCCATGTCGATGGCCTGCGTTTGAGACTGGGCACGACCGAGGTGCATTGCGTCGCGGGCAGTGAGGTTTGTGTCGAACTTGCCCAAGGGCAGATCTACCGGGTGGATTGGCCGGAGCAGCGGCTGACTCTGTTGGAAGACAATCTCCCGGAGCAGAATGATGCCGTTGCCATCGCCCGACATCTTACCGGTCTCAATCACACACATCGCCTTGCCAGCCCGTGGTTGCCGTTGCACAACTTCAAGGTGCCGTTAGCCGATCCGCAGTGGCCGGTTCATACCAATGCCTGGTTCGAAAGCGCGACGGATCGCATCCTGTACGGGCGAGATCTGCCGGCTCGCCTCAACGCCGAAATCCGCCTGGCGGCAGTGTTTGGCGATCAGGTGTTTCTCTATCACCCCGACCAGCCGACGCTGTGGCGGGTCGATGCGCTGACCGGCAGGGTCAACCGTCGTTATCGATTGATTGACCCGTTCCAGCCCTCGCAAGTGCTCTCGTGCCAGGATGTGGGCGATGCGATTCGCGTGATTCAGCAGGTCACCGATTTGCAAGAGGTGGTGTATCAGTTCGAATACCTCGTGGATCAAGAGAAAGTCGAACTGGTCGCTGTTTCCTCCACGCTGAAAGAATGTTTGCCGTTCGACTCGAAACATTTCCAGTGGCAGGGTTGGAATAGCTTCATCAACGGCTTCAATGCCTATGAGAAAGACGGGGATGGGTCCGTCTCGATGGTCGAAGATATCCGCTCCGCAACTGCGGCGACATTCCTGTCTTTGCAGGTCCATCACGGGGCAGGAACCTTCAATGCCTGGATTCGCCGTCGTGATGACTGGTTTGTGACCGATAACGATCTGGGTCTCGAACATCCGTTGCTGATCGCCTCGCCAATTGATGCGGACGGTCGCGGCATGGTCTTCCATGACAGCGCGCAGAAAGGCTTGTACATCTGGCAGCGCAACGCGGATGCTTCGGGCGGTTCATTGCAGTTGATGCTGAGCGATGTCGACAGCGTGGTGGCAACGGCTGATGGGCATTTGGCGCAGACCACACAGGGTCTGGTGTTTGATTTGCGCAATGGCAACCTGAAGCTGCGTGCGCTGAGTGAGCAATGGCTGCGTGCGCAGGGCGACTGGATCAAGACCCTGACAAGTGTTGCCGAGCAGCAACGGGCCGATGGCTTCGACATTCTCGGGCTGTCTGATCACGCCGGTGCGCCATTATCTGCCCGGTATCTGCAGGGGAAAATATTGCTGGTCGGTGCCGGGCAAGGACGCAATCTGCACCTCGTTACGCAGACTCCGGACAAAACGGGGGCGTGGCTGTTCGCTTCCGGTACTGGGCATGTTTTCCGTCAGATGCTGCAGACGCCGGAGCAGATACGCGCGCTGTTCGGCAACGCGACCAGGCTGTCACGGCATGATGCACTGGCGGCACCGCAGCGGGTCTGGGCAGAGTGGACGTATGCTGCAGTCAGTCCGCTGGAAAGCGGTCTGGAGGGACGCACCCGCAATGGGGTGATCCTTGAGCTGAGCGAGGGACAGCCAGCACGGATCAGTGCGGTCACCCATGAATTCGTCATGGCGCCCTCGAATGGCAGAACGCTGCAGCAAAGGCTCGAGAGCCTGATTGAAGGTCGACCTCATGTACCGTATCTGCGCGCCGGCTCACAAGAGAACCGGTTCAGCTGGTATGACGCCATCGCCCGACGTCTGCATTGCGCCGAGGCGAGATCCGACGGACAGTGGGTGACCTATCTGGGAGCGCTGCAAGACAGCCGTTTTCTGATGTACGACGGCATCGAGCCGACCCTGTTCAGCAATGACCGGGAGATCTTCACTCGCCAGATCAGCGCGCGCCGCAACGGGGCGGTGCTGGCGGTCGATAGTGCAGATCATCGCACTCGATTGCAGGATCTGCTGGTAGAAGGGGTGGAGACGTTGGTGCTCGGGTACGACCATCGCGGGATGAGTTGTACGGTCGCGAGCGCCGACTGGAGTCGGCTGGACTGCCTGATCGTCGATCTGCCGAATCTGGAGGATGCAGTGCACGTCAACGGCAGCGAGCTGTTGTTGGAAATGCCTGAGCTTGATCGTTGGCAAGTCGTGATGGCAGGCGAGCACCTGGTGCTGACGGACCCCGATTCCGGGCGTAGCCTGATTCTACGCAATGCCCGGTCGCTGGGGAACTCATCCGGACATCTGCTGGACCTGCAACTGCACCTGTGGGGCGACTACCGGTTTTTCAAAGTGTTGGAACTGATCAACGGCTGGCAAATGGCGAGCATCGACGGTGCTCCTTGTGATCTGGCCGTGGCAATGGATACCTCGAACGAAGTCTGACACCCGAGGGTTCAATCCTGAGCCATGAAAAAAGCCGCGAGTGATTCCACTCGCGGCTTTTTGCATTGTCTCTCAAGGAACCAGATAGCCCTTCACCCCGGTGAAGATGATTTGCGCTGCCAGCGCACAGACAAACAACCCCATCAAGCGGCTGACGATCTGCAAGCCCTGATCACCGAGAATGCGCTCGATGCGGTTGGACAGATACAGCACGACGCCCACCGTGAAGCTGGCCAGGGCGATGCTCATGATGGCCGTGAGCTTGTCGTCCCAATGCGGCTGGCTGACCCCCATCACCAGCAGCGCACCGATGGTGCCGGGGCCGACGGTCAGCGGAATGGTCAGCGGTACGATGGTCACGTCCTGCTGCACGTTGTCGGCCTGCACCGCCGGTTTGCCCTGCGCCATGCCCAGCGCGGAGATGAACAGCACGCTGCCGGCACCGATGCGGAACGCATCGACGGTAATCCCGAACACATCGAAGATCACCCGGCCGAACAGGTACAGCAACACGCTGGAGATCAGCGTGGCCAGCGCGACTTTCCAGGCCAGGCGCCGTTGCTCCTTGCGCGAATAACCACGGGTCAGGCTGATAAAGCAGGACAACACGAAGAACGGGCTGTAGAGCACCAGCATCTTCAGGTAAACGCTGAACAACACGTGGAGCATGGTGCTGGCTCACTGGCGAGGAAGTCGTGACGGAGTCTATCAGGCGCTACGGCGTCTGTCGGCTCAGGACGGTTGCGTGGTGGCGCGATTCTGTTGATCGCGTTGCGCAACCCAGTGTTCGATCAGCTCACGCAACTGCGACAGCTCCACCGGCTTGGCCATGTGGCCGTCCATCCCGGCCTGGCGCGCACGTTCCTTGTGTTCGGCGAGGATGTGCGCGGTCAGCGCCACGATTGGCGTGCGGATGCGCTGGTTGCTGACTTCCCACGCACGCAGTTGCTGGGTCGCCGAGAAGCCATCGAGGATCGGCATTTCGCAGTCCATCAGCACCAGGTCGTAACGCTGGGCTTTCATCGCCTGCAGGGCTTCTTCGCCATTGCTGGCGGTGTCCGGTTGCAGGTTGAGCTTGCCGAGCATGCCGCGAATCACTTTGGTGGAAATGGTGTTGTCTTCGGCGACGAGGATGCGGAAATCACTCGGCACTTTGGCCGCCGTGGCGGCGCTGATCACCTGCGGCTGGAACACCACCTGACCCTTGTTGCGCTGGTTCAGTTCGTCCGCCAGCGTGGTCTTGAGCGTATAGCCGGCCACCGGTTTGGCGAGGATGCGCTTGATCCCGGAGTTGCGCGCGATGATCTTGCTCGGCGCGTTGCTGATGCCGGTGAGCATGATCAGCAGAATGTCGTGGTTCAGGCTCGGATCTTCCTTGATCTTGGCGGCCAGTTGCATGCCGGTCATGCCGGGCATGTTCTGGTCCAGCAGCACCACATCGAAGTAGTCGCGCAGGTGCGCCTTGGTGCGCAGCAGCGCCAACGCTTCCTTGCCCGATGGCACGGCGCTGACGTTCAGGCCCCAGGCACTGCATTGCTGCACCAGCACCTTGCGGCACGTGTCGTTGTCATCCACCACCAGCACCCGCGCACCCTGCAACGGGCCATCGAGGTCGGAGGTTGGGTGTTCGAGACGGTCAGGGTCCAGCGGCAGGGTCAGCCACAACGTGCTGCCCTGGTTGGCGCCACTCTTGATCCCGAACTCGCCGTGCATCAGGCGGATCAGTTGCCGGGCGATCACCAGCCCGAGGTTGCCGCCCAGACGGTTGGCCGAGAGGAAGTGCTTGCTGTGCAATTCGGCGTGCATCAGCGCATCGCGCTCTTCCGCATCCATCGGCTGCCCGCTGTCCTGCACGGCGATGCGCAGGCGCGGTTTGACACTGCGCTCGTCGAGGGCGACGACGATCAGCACCTCGCCTTCGTCGGTTTTCTTCAGGGCGTTTTCCAGCAGGCTCAGCAATGTCTGGCGCAGGCGGGTCGGGTCACCGCTGATGACGCGTGGCACTTGCGGCTGAATGAAGCTGATCAACTCGACGTTCTGCTGTTCAGCCTTGGCCCGGTAGATGCTCAGGCAGTCGTCGATCAAGGCATTGAGGTCGAACTGCACGTCGTCCAGTTCGATCTGTCCGGACTCGAGCTTGGAGATGTCGAGAATCTCGTTGATCAACGTCAGCAGCTCGTTGCCGGCGCTGTGGATGGTCTGCACGTAGTCGCGTTGCTTGACCGACAGCGGTGTGCCCAGCAACAGCTCGGTCATGCCCAGCACGCCGTTCATCGGAGTGCGGATCTCGTGGCTGATCTTGGCGAGGAACTCGGCCTTGGCGTTGATCTCGGCGTTGCTGGCGGCGAGGTCGCGGCTGATGCTGAAACGGCTTTCGGTAATGCTGCGCTGGCGCTCACCCAGCGCGATGCTCATCAGCAGGCCGCTGACGCAGATGAAGGCCATCAGGGTCATGATCAGGCCTTGCGGTGCAACCAGGGTCAACCCCAGCAAGGCCGGCAGGATGATCAGCGTGCCGATGTTGAACACCACCATCGCGGCAACGAACAGCCGTGCCGGACGGTAACCCTTTTGCCAGTGATAGAAACCTACCAGCAACATGCTCAGGCCGGCCAGGGCCACCAGCGCATAGGTGATGATGTTCAGCGGCAGGGTGTTGACGAACAACAGCAGCAGGCTGCAGATCACGATGAACAGAATGTCGCCCAGCAACAGTTTGTTCAGCGGGTGCGGGCCGAGCGGGGCGAAGAAGCGCAGGGCGAACATCAGCCCGGCCGGGGCGGTCAGCAGCAGCGCCAGATAAGCGCCCGGGGTCTGGATCGCGTGCCAGTTCGGCAACCAGGGACCGGCGAGGTTGAGCAACAGCAGCAGGCTCAGACCCAGCAGGCCTTCGCAGATGGCCAGCCACAGGCTGCTGCGCGAGCGCGAGTAGGCGTAGCGCACGACGTTGTGCAGCAGCAACATGCCGAGGCAACCGAACAGCAGGCCGAAGATCAGCGTCTGGTTCTGGTTGGCAGCGCTCATCACTGCCGATTGCAGGGTGATGTGCGGACGCAGCTGATGGTCGGAAACCATCCGCAGGTAGATATCGAGGGGTTTGTCGCTTTGCGGCAGCGGCAGCAGGAAGTCGCTGCTGGGCAGTGGTCGTTCGACCTGCGGCTGGCGGGTGCCGGAGTTGCGTTGCTCGATCAGCTTGTCGCCGTCCAGCACGTAGAGGCTGACGCTGGACAGGTCGGGGGCGAAGATCCGCAGCACTTGTTCGTGCTTGCCCGGCGTCAGTTTGAAACGCAGCCAGAGTGCACCATCGGGCTCGGCGGCCGTGAGGCGGTCCAGTTCGATGGGGCTGAATTGATTGGTGTAGCGGGCCGAGCGGATGTCGCTCAGTTGCAGATTGCCCTGATCGTCAAGCAATACCGACCAGCCACTGCCTTGCGCGGCCTGGGCCGAAAGCATGCAGAGCAAGGTCAGCAACGTGACGGTGAAACTTATGGCAATCCTGAGCCAGCGCACGGCGAAATCCCTTCGTAGGTTGATGCCAGAATATAACGATGCGCCGCGGCGGAACAGCCCGGCGAGGGACTGCATCCCGCGCCGGACGTGAAGGACAGCTTATTCCTGGGTTTCGCCACGTTCACGGGCAATGGCGCGGTAGCCAATGTCCTTGCGGTAGAAGCAGCCTTCCCAGTCGATGGCGGCGGCCAGCTTGTAGGCTTGCTGCTGGGCTTCGCTCACGCTGGCGCCCATGGCAGTGGCGCAAAGTACGCGACCACCGGCAGTTACTACGTTGCCATCCTTGAGCGCGGTACCGGCGTGGAAGACTTTGCCTTCCAGGCTAGCGGCCGCGTCCAGACCGTTGATCGCTGCGCCTTTGGCGTAGTCGCCCGGGTAGCCGCCGGCGGCCAATACGATGCCGACGCTCGGACGTGGATCCCACTGTGCTTCAACCTTGTCCAGCGCTTGCGCGAGGGCAGCTTCGACCAGCAGCACCAGGCTCGACTGCAAACGCAGCATCACCGGTTGGGTCTCCGGGTCACCGAAGCGGCAGTTGAACTCGATGACTTTCGGGTTACCGGCCTTGTCGATCATCAGACCGGCATACAGGAAACCGGTGTAGACGTTGCCTTCGTCAGCCATGCCGCGCACGGTCGGCCAGATCACCTGGTCCATCACGCGCTGGTGCACGTCGGCGGTGACCACCGGGGCAGGGGAGTAGGCACCCATGCCGCCCGTGTTCGGGCCGCTGTCGCCGTCGCCGACGCGTTTGTGGTCCTGGCTGGTGGCCATCGGCAAGACGTTCTTGCCGTCGACCATGACGATGAACGAGGCTTCTTCGCCGTCGAGGAACTCTTCGATGACTACGCGCGAACCGGCATCGCCGAACGCATTGCCGGCGAGCATGTCACGCACGGCGTCTTCGGCTTCGGCCAGGGTCATGGCGACGATCACGCCTTTACCGGCGGCCAGGCCATCGGCCTTGATCACGATCGGTGCGCCTTTTTCACGCAGATAAGCCAGGGCCGGCTCGATCTCGGTGAAGTTCTGGTAGTCGGCGGTCGGGATCTTGTGGCGAGCCAGGAAGTCCTTGGTGAAGGCTTTCGAACCTTCCAGCTGCGCAGCACCGGCGGTCGGACCGAAGCAGTCCAGGCCACGGGAGCGGAACAGATCGACCACGCCAGCCACCAGCGGCACTTCCGGACCGACGATGGTCAGGGAAACGTTTTTCTCGGCGAAGTCGGCCAGTTGCTCAAGGGCCAGCACGTCGATGGCGACGTTTTCGCACTTGGCTTCAATCGCGGTACCGGCGTTGCCCGGCGCGACGAAAACCTTCTGTACACGCGGATCCTGAGCCACTTTCCAGGCCAGGGCGTGTTCACGGCCACCGCTGCCAATGATCAAAACATTCATTTCAAAAACCTCGGATGACGCTAATTCTGTTTTTAGAGCCTAAAGCGCTTCACGCTGTAGGAGGTCGCAATGAAGGCGGTAGATGCAAGGCGGAGTCGACCTCGATGAGCGGAGTTGCCTTTTGGCAATGAGCATCATCGAGGTCGGCTCCAACGCAGCAGCTGCCGGCTTCAGTGCGGCCGTCGACTGGTTAGTGACGGAAGTGGCGCATGCCGGTGAAAACCATGGCGATACCGGCTTCATCAGCAGCAGCAATCACTTCAGCATCACGCATCGAGCCGCCTGGCTGGATCACCGCAGTGATACCCACCTTGGCCGCGTTGTCCAGACCGTCGCGGAACGGGAAGAACGCGTCCGATGCCATCACCGAACCGGCGACTTGCAGACCGGCGTGTTCCGCCTTGATCGCGGCGATACGTGCCGAGTTGACGCGGCTCATCTGGCCAGCGCCGACACCGATGGTCTGACGGTTCTTGGCGTAGACGATGGCGTTGGACTTGACGTACTTGGCGACTTTCCAGGCGAAGATCAGGTCGTGGATTTCCTGTTCGGTCGGTGCACGCTTGGTCACCACTTTCAGGTTATCGGCGCCGATCATGCCGATATCGCGGCTCTGCACCAGCAGGCCACCGTTGACGCGCTTGTAGTCCCACGCCGGAGCGCGATCCGCCGACCACTCGCCACAGGCCAGCAGGCGCACGTTGGCTTTGGCGGCGACGATGGCGCGGGCTTCTTCGCTGACGCTTGGGGCGATGATCACTTCCACGAACTGACGCTCGACGATGGCCTTGGCAGTCTCGGCATCCAGTTCACGGTTGAAGGCGATGATGCCGCCGAAGGCTGACTCGGTGTCGGTGGCGTAGGCCAGTTCGTAGGCTTGGCGGATGCCGCCTTCGGCGTCCGGGCTCACGGCCACGCCGCACGGGTTGGCGTGCTTGACGATCACGCAGGCTGGCTTGACGAAGCTCTTCACACATTCCAGCGCGGCGTCGGTGTCGGCCACGTTGTTGTACGACAGCTCTTTGCCTTGCAGCTGGGTCGCGGTGGCGATGCCGACTTCGGCCGGCTTGGCCTCCACGTAGAACGCCGCGCTCTGGTGCGGGTTCTCTCCGTAGCGCATTTCCTGAGCTTTGATGAACTGGCTGTTGAAGGTGCGCGGGAATTCGCTGCGGCCGGAGGTCGAGAGGGTCTCGGCAGCCTGGTTCACGGTGCCCATGTAGTTGGCGATCATGCCGTCGTAGGCGGCGGTGTGTTCAAAGGCCTTGAGCATCAGGTCGAAACGCTGAGCGTAGGTCAGGCCGCCGGCCTTGAGGTTTTCCAGAACGTTGGCGTAATCGCTGGCGTTGACCACAATCGCCACGTCTTTATGGTTTTTCGCTGCC
This sequence comes from Pseudomonas sp. 86_A, assembly GCF_017491705.1. Classification (NCBI taxonomy): domain Bacteria; kingdom Pseudomonadati; phylum Pseudomonadota; class Gammaproteobacteria; order Pseudomonadales; family Pseudomonadaceae; genus Pseudomonas; species Pseudomonas sp. 86_A. The sequence goes on from NZ_JAFGYS010000020.1 coordinate 24,292, forward strand.
GAACGGACCATGGTCGGGCCGCCGATGTCGATGTTCTCGATCGCGGTCGGCAGGTCGCAGTCTGGCTTGTTGATGGTGGCTTCGAACGGGTAGAGGTTAACGGCAACCAGGTCGATCGGCTTGATGCCGTGCTCGTTCATGATCGCGTCGTCGATACCGCGACGACCGAGGATTCCGCCGTGGATTTTCGGGTGCAGGGTTTTCACCCGACCGTCCATCATTTCTGCGAAACCGGTGTAATCCGCGACTTCCACTGCGGCTACGCCATTGTCCTGCAGCAGCTTGAACGTTCCGCCGGTGGAGAGGATCTCGACGCCCAGAGCTTCGAGCTCCTTGGCGAATTCGAGGATCCCGGTCTTGTCGGAAACGCTGATCAAGGCGCGGCGGATCGGCAGGCGGGTAGTCTGGTCGGTCATCTCAATTTCCATCAAAAGCAAGGGAAGTCAGCAAAAAAGGCGACCGGTTTTACGCGGGCGCCTTTCTGGTTGGATTGAATGCTTACAGCAGATCGTACTGCTTGAGTTTCTTGCGCAGCGTGCCGCGGTTGAGTCCGAGCAGCTCGCTGGCCTTGGTCTGGTTGCCCTTGACGTAGTTCATCACGCTTTCGAGCAGGGGAGCCTCGACTTCGGAGAGCACCAGGTTGTACACGTCCGTGACGGACGCGCCCTCAAGGTGGGCGAAATAATTGTGCAGCGCCTTCTCGACACTCCCGCGAAGGGTCTGACCTTCTTCGCTCGGGGTATTGAGGTGCTGTTTCAAATTCACGTTGTCGCTCACGGGTGCTGTTCCACTCACTAAAGTCTCGGTCATCATCGTCATGCGGCCACCCCTTCTTCGTCCCCTGTCAGGCTCTTGTAACGCTCGGCGAAGAACTCCCGAACGTTGGCGCATTGTGTTTCCGTACCATCCAAACGATTGAAGTGGGCGCGGAACTCCCTGGCGCCCGGCAAGGTTGCGAGATACCAGCCCACATGCTTGCGGGCAATACGTACGCCCATCACGTCCCCATAGAAGGCGTGAAGTGCGGCCAGATGCTCCAGCAGGATGCGTTCCACTTCGCTCAACTCCAGCGCCGGCAATTTCTCGCCGGTACGCAGGAAGTGCTCGATCTCACGAAAAATCCATGGCCGCCCCTGGGCAGCCCGGCCTATCAGCAGGCCATCGGCACCGGTCGCGTCGAGCACGTAACGGGCCTTTTCCGGCGAATCGATATCGCCATTGGCAAACACCGGCATCGACACCGCCTGCTTGATCGCGGCAATCGTGTCGTATTCGGCTTCACCGGTGTACAGATCGGCGCGCGTGCGGCCATGCACGGCCAGCGCGGCGATCCCGGCCTGTTCGGCGATCTTCGCCACGGTCAGGCCGTTCTTGTTGTCGCGATCCCATCCGGTGCGGATCTTCAAGGTCACCGGCACATCCACTGCAGCGACGACGGCCTGCAGGATCTCGGTGACCAGTGGTTCGTCTTTCAACAATGCGGAGCCGGCGGCCTTGTTGCAGACCTTCTTTGCCGGGCAACCCATGTTGATATCAATAATCTGTGCGCCCAGTTCGACGTTGGCCCGGGCGGCATCCGCCAGCATCTGCGCGTCGCCACCGGCAATCTGTACCGAGCGTGGCTCGGGATCGCCTTCGTGGATCATGCGCATGCGCGACTTGCGGGTGTTCCACAGGCTCATGTCACTGGTGACCATTTCCGAGACTACAAGCCCTGCGCCCAAACGCTTGCAAAGCTGACGAAAGGGCTGGTCGGTGACCCCCGCCATCGGGGCGAGAATCAAACCGTTCTGTAATGTATATGGGCCGATGCGTACCGCCGACATAGGACTTCCCTGAAGTGGGGCCGGATCATGAGAGTTCGAAAAAGGGTTGGCATGATACCCGCTCTCGATGACTGGATAAAGGCTGAATTGAACAAAATCTGAACAGTTATTCTGTTATTGCCAGCGGTTTGGTTGGGCTGCGCCCAGTCAGAAAACCGCCGTCAAACCTGAAGCGCTGCAGCGATTCACTCGGGGGAGTGGAAGCTCAGGCTGTAATTCACCGCTTTGGGGCCTGGATCGAGGATATCCAGCGCGATGTGGATCGGCGTCTGCGGTGGCATTTCCGCCAGGCCTTCGAGATCACCGTTGAGGTATTCGCCGGGTTTGAAACGACGACTGGCGATCAGATGGCCGTTGAGGTCGGCGAAGCGCAGCTCCAGCAGCGGGAACGGCTGGGAGAACGTCGCGCGGTTATAGATGATCGCGTCGACAACCAGCGCACCGCTGAATTCCGGGTGGCTGCGCACCACCAGATTGCTGCTTTTGATTTTGGCGATGTCGACCTTGGACGGCACCGTACAGCCGATCTGCGGACAGAACTGTTGGAACCACGGACGATACTGATCCTGGCGTGCCAATTCGTCGAAGTGATAGGCGATGTACTGTCCGCCAAGACCGGCGGCGGCCAGCAAGACCAGTAAGGTCCAGACAAGACGCCGGCCCCACGGCGAGCGGCGTTTCTGCCAGTCCAGTTGCAGCGGGTCGTCAGTCAGATCCTGCAAGACTTCGGCGCGCACGCCGGGTTCTGCGCGGTCACGCTTTTTGCGCAGCGGTTCCACCGGCGGCAGATCGTCGTCATCAGGCTCGGCGCTGGCGGACAGGCGTTCGCGGCGGGCATTCGGATCGATCGGATCGTGCAGGCGTAGTTGCGGAATCGGCGGCTCGTCGTCCAGGTCCACCGGCTCCAGCGACAAAGACGGCTCGGTGCGCGCGGTTTTTACCGGCTCCGGTTCGAGGAGCTCGGGCTCGACTTCATCGTCGGGCTCGGGCAGACGCTCATCGTCGCGGGCGCTGAACAGGCTGTCGCGCCACACCGTTTCATCGGCTTCAGGGCTGTCACGCCGGGCGCTCAGGGACTCTTCGCGCTGCCGACCGAATTCGGTGGTCGGCTGGATTTCCCGTTGCTCAAGGCGGGCCAGTTCTTCGTCCAGGTCCAGGCTGTCCAGATCCAGGTCGCTGGCGCTCCATTGCTTTTGGCTGATGGCGCGCGGCGCGGGCGGTTCGTCGATAGCCGGGGGCTGGATGGATTCAGGCGGTTGCGCTGTCTGCTCGGCGAGCGGTGCTGCGACCGGCGTCACCGCTTCCTTGCCCGCATGTTGTTCCAGCAGCTGTTTGGCGGCGTTGAACACTTGCAGGCAGGAGCCACAGCGAACCACCCCGCGGGCCACGCTCAATTGAGCATGGCTGACGCGGAAGCTGGTTTGGCAATGCGGGCACTGGGTGACGAAGCTGTCGGTCATGCGGCGATCCGGTTTATGCAGGCGGCCATTCTAGCGCCGACGGCCGGTGATACGCACCCAGCCATCGCGATTGGCGATCGGGTCCAGATCGAAGTCCTGGGCATAGGCGGCAGCCACTTCTTCGCCTTGTTCGGCGAGGATGCCGGACAGCGCCAGACGACCGCCGGACTTGACCAGGCCGGACAGTTGCGGCGCGAGAGCGACCAACGGGCCGGCGAGAATGTTGGCTACCAATACGTCGGCCTGGACCTGCGGCAGGTCTTCCGGCAGGTACAGCGGGAACAGTTCTTCGGCAATGTTGTTGCGCCCGGCGTTGTCGCGCGAAGCTTCCAGCGCCTGCACGTCGATGTCGGTACCGACGGCTTCTTTCGCGCCGAGCAGCAGGGCGGCGATCGCCAGAATCCCCGAGCCGCAGCCGAAGTCCAGCACGTTGCAGTCTTTCAGGTCCTGACCGTCGAGCCATTCCAGGCACAGTGCGGTGGTCGGGTGCGTGCCGGTACCGAACGCCAGGCCCGGGTCGAGCAGCAGGTTGACCGCGTCAGGCTCCGGTGTGGCGTGCCAGCTCGGCACGATCCACAGGCGCTGGCCGAAACGCATTGGCTGGAAACCGTCCATCCAGCTGCGTTCCCAGTCCTGATCTTCGATGACTTCGCTGTGATGCTCGGGCAGCGGGCCGCCGGTCAGAAGTTCCAGGTGCGCCAGCACCGGCGCAGGCTCGGTGCCGCCCTCGAACAGGGCCAGCAGGTGGGTGTGCGCCCACAGTGGGGTGGTGTTGAGTTCCGGTTCGAAGATCGGTTGATCTTCGGCGTCCATGAAGGTCACCGAAACGGCGCCGACTTCAAGGAAAGCGTCTTCGTAGGTTTCGGCTTGTTCCGGGCTGATGGCGAGGCGTACTTGCAGCCAAGGCATGGCGGGCACCTTTGAAAAAATATGATTGCAGCCTAGCGGCCGGCGAGAAGCGCGCAAGTTTACGCGAGCGCGCGGCAGAACACGACCATGGCCGAAGATCAAAAGATCGCAGCCTGCGGCAGCTCCTACAGGGGAATGCATCCTGAATGTAGGAGCTGCCGCAGGCTGCGATCTTTTGACTTTGCTGCAGATACAACAAAGCCGCCCGAAGGCGGCTTTGTTGGGGGCAGGTTCGAAGCTTAGTGCTTCTCGCCAGCCAGCTTGTGCTCGAGGTAGTGAATGTTCACGCCCCCTTTGCAGAAGCCTTCGTCACGGGTCAGATCACGGTGCAGCGGGATGTTGGTCTTGATCCCGTCCACCACGATTTCGTCCAGGGCATTGCGCATGCGGGCCATGGCTTCGTCGCGGGTGGCGCCGTAAGTGATCAGCTTGCCGATCAGCGAGTCGTAGTTCGGCGGAACCGCATAACCGCTGTACAGGTGCGAATCGACGCGAACGCCGTTGCCGCCCGGGGCGTGGAAATGCTTGACCGTACCCGGGCTCGGCATGAAGGTTTTCGGGTCTTCAGCGTTGATCCGGCACTCCAGCGAGTGACCGCGGATTACCACGTCATCCTGAGTGAACGACAGCTTGTTGCCAGCGGCGATGCTGAGCATCTCCTTGACGATGTCGATACCGGTGACCATTTCCGAAACCGGGTGCTCCACCTGAACACGGGTGTTCATTTCGATGAAGTAGAAACGACCGTTCTCGTACAGGAACTCGAACGTGCCGGCGCCACGGTAGCCGATGTCGATGCACGCCTTGACGCAGCGAGCCAGAACTTCCTGGCGGGCCTGCTCGTCGATGCCCGGTGCCGGCGCTTCTTCGAGAACCTTCTGGTGACGACGTTGCAGCGAGCAGTCGCGGTCACCCAGATGGATGGCGTGGCCCTGGCCGTCGGACAGTACCTGAACTTCGACGTGACGCGGGTTGGTCAGGAATTTTTCCAGATAGACCATCGGGTTGCCGAACGCCGCGCCAGCTTCGGAGCGGGTCAGTTTCGCCGAGGCGATCAGGTCTTCTTCCTTGTGCACCACACGCATGCCGCGACCACCGCCGCCGCCAGCGGCCTTGATGATCACCGGGTAGCCGACTTCACGACCGATGCGCAGTGCCGTTTCCTCGTCTTCCGGCAGCGGGCCGTCAGAACCTGGAACGGTAGGCACGCCCGCTTCGATCATCGCGTGCTTGGCCGATACCTTGTCGCCCATCAGGCGAATGGTGTCGGCTTTCGGGCCGATGAAGGCGAAACCGGAGTTCTCGACCTGCTCGGCGAAGTCGGCGTTTTCCGCGAGGAAACCGTAGCCTGGGTGAATGGCGGTGGCGCCAGTCACTTCAGCAGCAGCGATGATGGCCGGAATGTGCAGGTAGGACTGAGCGGCAGACGCCGGGCCGATGCAGACGGATTCGTCTGCCAGACCCAGGTGCATCAGCTCTTTGTCGGCCTTGGAGTAAACGGCGACGGTCTTGATGCCCATCTCTTTGCAGGCACGCAGAATCCGCAGGGCGATCTCACCGCGGTTAGCGATCAGAACTTTTTCCAACTTCGCAGTCATCAAAGGCTCTCCGCAGTTCAAACGATGGTGAACAGCGGTTGGTCGTACTCAACCGGCTGGCCGTCTTCGACGAGGATGGATTCGATCACACCGCTGGTTTCAGCTTCGATGTGGTTCATCATCTTCATGGCTTCGACGATGCACAGGGTGTCGCCTTTCTTCACGGTCTGGCCGACTTCAACGAAGGCTGGCGAGGTTGGCGAAGACTTGCGGTAGAAGGTGCCTACCATTGGCGAGCGGGCCACGGTGCCGTTCAGCGCAGGTGCAGCAGCGGCAGCCGGGGCGGCGGCAACTGGAGCGGCAGCGGCGGCAGGAGCAGCAGCCGGTGCTTGCATCGGCGCAGGTGCGTAGTACTGCTGAGCCGGGGTCTTGCTGTGGCGGCTGATGCGAACGGACTCTTCGCCTTCCTTGATCTCGAGCTCGTCGATGCCGGACTCTTCCAGCAATTCGATCAGTTTCTTAACTTTACGGATATCCATGAATCATCAACTCCCAAGGGTCGGTCAGGGGCGTATAGCTTGTTGTTCAAGCTGCTCTAGTGCGGCCTCCAAGGCCAGTCGGTAACCGCTGGCGCCAAGGCCGCAGATCACTCCCACCGCTACGTCGGAGAAGTAAGAGTGATGGCGGAAAGGTTCGCGTTTGTGCACGTTGGACAAATGCACTTCGATGAATGGGATGCTCACTCCCAGCAGCGCGTCACGTAATGCGACACTTGTGTGCGTAAAAGCTGCTGGATTGATCAGGATGAAATCCACACCTTCGCCGCGTGCGGCGTGGATGCGGTCGATCAATTCATACTCGGCATTGCTCTGCAGATGCAGCAGATGGTGGCCGGCTTCACGGGCGCGCCGCTCCAGGTCCTGATTGATCTGCGCCAGGGTCGTAGACCCATAGGTGCCCGGTTCGCGGGTGCCGAGCAGGTTCAGGTTGGGGCCGTGCAGCACCAGTAGCGTTGCCATCTGCATGTTCCTTGTTATGAATGAGCAGTCGTCAGAACCCGGCGACTATGCCGCAAAGACTTTGTGACTGTCCAGTTCTCTGCAATAGCCAGCACGATGACCGATGTTTGCGCGAAATTTGTGACTGAGTGATTTGATCCGGTCACTCATCTCGTCCTGTTGGAGCTGCCGAAGGCTGCGATCTTTTTGTTTTTAGAAGCAAGATCAAAGGATCGCAGCCTTCGGCAGCTCCTACAGCGGTTGGTGTCAGACGCGGAAGGCCTGCACCGCTGTATGCAGTTGCCCACCCAATACCAGCAGATTCTCCCCTTGTTCGCGACCTTCGCCGATGCGCAGCAGGTTATCCCCGCCCAACTGATGGATCCGCTCACTGTGATCGCGAATCTCGCTGACCGCGCCGCTTTGCTGGGCGGTGATGTCGGCGATGCGGATCGCCGTGTCGGAAATGGTCTGGATCGCGCCGACGATTTTATCCAGCGCGCCGTCCGCCGCTTGCGCCTGGTTGGCGGTGGCTTCGGCGTGTTCGACCTGGGCGCGCATGCCTTCGACCGATTGGCGGGCGGCGCTTTGCAGGCCGGCGATCAGGGTCTGGATTTGCGCCGTGGCGCCCGCCGTGCGTTGCGCCAGTGAGCGCACTTCCTCGGCCACTACCGCAAAACCCCGACCCATTTCCCCGGCCCGCGCCGCTTCAATGGCGGCGTTGAGTGCCAGCAGGTTGGTCTGATCGGCGATCGAGCGGATTACCGTCAGCACGCCGCCAATGGTCGCCGACTCTTCGGCCAGGTGCTCGATCATCTGCGCGTTGCCTTGCACTTCGCCGACCAATGCGTGCAGTCCGGTCAGGCTCTGGCCGATCACGGTTTGTCCGTGCTCCACGGCCAGGCCGGCGTGGCGACTGGCATCCGCGGCCTGACGCGCATCGCCCGCCACTTGCTGAATCGTGGCCTCCAGTTCGCCCAGAGAATCGCGAATCAGCGCGGTATCCCCAGCCTGATGCTCGGCACCGGTGTGCAGGTCGTTGCTCAGTTCGGCCAAGGTGCGGCTGCTGCCAGCGACCTGTTCGGCGTTGCCGCGAATCGTCCCGACCAGATCCACCAGGTACGCACGCAGACGATTGAGCGACGCTTCGATGTCATGCAGTTCGCGGTTGGTCTTGCCCAGATGAATGTCGCGACTGAAATCACCTTCAGCCCAGGTCGACAGCGCCGGGGCAAGGTTGGTCAGGGTGCGCGCCAGGCGCCGCTGCAAGGTGTCCATCAGCAGCGCGATCAACAGGATCAGGCCGATCATCACGCCTTGCATCAGCCGCACTTCGCCCTGGATCTGCCCGTGCTGGGCGCGCACCACCGGCTCGAGACCGGCGATGGCCTGCTGCACGGCGGCGATCTTCAGGTGCGTGGCGGTGCTCAGGTCCGTGCGTTTCTGGATCAGCTCGCGGGTGCGTTCCAGCTCCGCCGGGTAGCGAACCAGCAGGCTGTTGAGTTCGCGTTTGAGGCCGACGCCGGCGTCTTCGGTAGCGGCTTTTTCAGTGCTTTCGATGCCCATCATCGCGGCAAAATCATCGCTGCCGGACTCATTCCTGGCGACCACGCCGAGCAGGGGCAGGGCGTCGATGGCCTGGGCCTGCGTGCGGATGCTGGCGACTTCGCGCTCAACGTCGGCGGCCAGCTCACTGCGGCCGCTGCTGACCAGTTTGTCGCGGGCCAGCGACAGTTTGCCCAAGTGCTGCGAAGCTACGAGCAGCGGCGTCAGGTAAGTCGCGTTGCCGTTGGCGTAGGTGTTCAACTGATCGAGGCTGGCGCTCAGTTCACGCTCAGCCTGCAACAGCAGCGCTTGCGGATCGCCGGCCAGTTTGCCGGCGGCGAGCAGGTCGGTCTTGCTGAATTCTTCGAGGCTCGACAGGCTCGGGCGCAGGGTTTCGGCCAGCGCCGGCGGCAGTTCGCCGAGTTCTTGCTGCAAACCGTCGATGGCCTGGCTGGCGCTGCTCAGGCGCAGGGCGTCGCCGCTGCCGAGGTAATCCTCGACGTTGCGCGCCACGTCATTCTGAAATTGCTGCGACAGACCCAGGTAGCGCTCCATCAACAGGTATGGCCGCTCCAGGGCTTTTTGCGACCACCACAGCGTCGCACCGAGGGCCACGCAGACGGCGACCAGCAACAGAGTGTTGAGATTGGTGAGCAACTTCAGGCGCATGACGGCTACCAACGGCAGAAATGGTAAGCGCCTGAATTTATTGCGGTTCTGTTACAGGGTTATGACCGAATCAGTGGAATCCGATGAAAAAGTGGCACTTTGCTTTGAGTCGCGCGCGGTCTGCACCCGATTGCGTCCGGCGCCCTTGGCGCGGTACAGCGCTTCGTCGGCCTGGCTGGCCATCATCAGGCTGTCGGAGTCCTCGCGCATTTCCACCACGCCCGCACTGAAGGTGCACCACAAATCCTGCGGCTGGGCCGGGTAGTGAATTTCGGCGAAGCGCTGGCGGATCTCGTCGAGCACTTTGTGCGCGGCTTCTATATCGGTGTCGGGCATGACGATGGCGAATTCTTCGCCGCCGTAACGGCCGATGAAATCGGTCTTGCGCAGGCGTTGCTTGAGGAACAGCGCGAGGCTTTTGATCACGCGGTCGCCCATGGGGTGACCGTGGCTGTCGTTGACCCGTTTGAAGTGGTCGATGTCGAGCATGGCAAAGCTCAGCGGCTTGTTCTCGCGGCGGGCGCGGAACGAGCAGTCTTCGAGCAATTGCAGGATGTGCGTGTGGTTGTACAGGCCGGTGAGGCTGTCGCGGACCATCCGTGCCTTCAGATTGCGCGCACGGGCGGCACGGTTGCGCACGGTGGTGATCAGGTGCCGTGGCTTGATTGGCTTGGTCAGGAAGTCATCGCCGCCTTCGCTCATGGCGTCGAGCTGCTTGTCCAGATCATCTTCGGCCGACAGGTAAATGATCGGCACGCTGACGTAACGGTCGTTGTGGCGAATGACCTTGGCCAGCTCGGTGCCGGTGCAGGCCGGCATGTACATGTCGAGGATGATCAGGTCCGGCTGGAAATCCGCCAGTTCGGCCATCGCCTGGATCGGTTCGATCAGGGTGCGGGTGACGATCCCGGCGCTGTTGAGCAGGCGCTCGGTGTGCAAGGCCTGGGCGCGGGAGTCGTCAATGATCAGCACTTTATAAGGTTCGTACTGGGCGACGCAGGTCAGGACTTCGATTTTCTCCAGCAGGCTCGACGCTTCGAGGGTGCCGGTGAGGAATTCCTGGCCCCCGGCGCGCACCGCAGCGAGGCGGGTCGGGGTGTCGGTTTCGTGCAGGCTGAAGAACAGCAGCGGCAGCGGTTCTTCCAGACCTACTTGCGCTTCGGCGGCGAGTTGCAGGCCGACGCCGGGCCCGCTGAAATCCACGTCCATGACGATCGCGGCCGGCAAACGCTCGACCATCGAGGAGCGAAACGCCGACACACTGTCCAGCGCCTGGGCGGTCAGGCCGAAGAATTCCAGTTGTTTGGCCAGCCGCTCGGCGCGGTCGTGATCCTGCAGCAACACATAGATCGGTTTGCGCAATGGCGGCAGGAATGTCTGGTCGAGCTGGTCACCATGACGCAGGCCGGTGCGCGACAGGCGTTGCATCAAGCGATTGAGATCGGTGATCAGGCCACTGCTCAGACGGCCGCGATTGGCATCGACGGCGTCCAGCGACTGGCTGATGTGGTGGGCCAGTTGCGTGTGCTCAGGCTGTTCGAAGCGCTCGGCAAAACGCAGCAGGCGCAGGTTGGCCTCGCTCAGTTCGGCGAGGTCGGCAGTGGACCACTCACTGCGTTGCAGGCGTTGCCATATCTCAAGAATCTGACGTGCCTGATGAATTACCCGCTGGGCAAAGTGGTGCTTGAGGCGCTCACGGCTGGGGTCTTCTGGCTCGGTCATATCCTGACTACTAGTTAGGCTGCATGCTGAGATCGACTGGTGGCTCTATGCTAGCACCTCTTTTCCCTTATATGAGTGTCGTGCGTCAATAATCTGCGGTGCGACACAATTCAGTTCATGACCGGGTGGTTTTATTTTTGACCTCGTCGTCGGTCAAGTCGCCGTATGCCGGGCTCTTAAGGACGTTTCCTGTCGTTTCTGACGACTTTTCTCATGCCGGGCCAGGCGCTGTCCTTCAGCCGCTTCTGATTTTTCTTCAGCCTCTTTCACAGGCGTTCCGGACAGGTAGGGTTAAGGGATTCCCCTAGAGGCTGCCCTGCCGACATGAGCCAGTGTTTCAACGAGCACATCACTGACGAACAACGCCTGAACCACAACACCAGACCCGTGGCCGACTGCGAGTGCCGCGAAGAATGGCTGTATGGCGACAGGCTGCAGGTTACTGAGGTGCCAGTGTTGACGTGCCAGTGTCTATGGCGCGCCTACCAACAAGCGGCCGAGAAAATCGTCGCCCCTGAGGGCGTTTTGGTTGCCGATCCCGCTGCCCGCAACCGGGCGATCAACGCGGCCTATGCCCGCCTGTGGCAACACGATCCGCGGTTCCAGTGGGCGGGTCTGGCGGCGTTCGCCTCCAAGCAGGTGGGCTGTGGGTTGCTGCATGCGGCAGACAGCATCGACCGAATTCGTGCCGAACATGAGGCGCGGCAGCGGGTGCGGGTTGGCCGTCGCGAGCACGGATTGCTGACTCCGGAAAAAATGCCTGAACAGGCCGTTGCGTTGCGCGAGTACGACGAAGCCCGGGCACGCAATCCCGTGCCGTCCGTGGATTTTCGCGCCCCCGGCGAAGCATTGTCTCTGGTGCAGCAACAGTTCCGGCATGTGTACGACATGATGGCGCTGGGTAATACCTCGCTGTTTCTGGATGTTTATCCGTTGCACCAGTTTTATGCGGTGCGTGGATTGGAGGAGTTGAAGAAGTGCCTTGAAGACCGGCGAAACATATATGGGCACGCCAAATTTCCGGTGCTTTGGCCAGTGGGAAAGCAAACACTAGAATTTGGAAAGAGCTTTCCAGAAATTCTGGATGCCTTTGAGGCGATCGAGGCAGGGAATATTGCCAAAAGCGTAGAGCATCTGGCGCGGCACGAGCAACGAAACATCCTTCAGCCAACCATCTACGAAAACCGTCATCTGGTGGCGTTGTTACGTAGCAATCATTTTGCCTACGTGACGGGCTTTCCTTCAGGTGTCGCTCAGGCCATCGAGTTGACCCTTACCAGCCAATGCCGGCGTGTCGAAGATGGTCGCACCATCGGATTCGGCAGTAACCCGTTGGCGGATTTGTCCGATATCGATCAGCGAATGGCGTTCGTGCTTCGGGCAGCGGCTCGGTTTGATCAGATGCTCAATGACGGAAACCGAGCGGCACTCGCGCAATCCATAGGTGAAATCGCTGCCATGGAAGGTGCTTGATGACCTTGCGTATTGCTCTGCCCGACTGGCGAGGCTGGATGTGGCTAGCGCTTTGTATGGTGTTCGCACTTGCGGCCGCCCGTCAGTTGACCCAGCCATTGTGGGACGACCCCGTGATCATTCTCGAAATCGGCGGAACCTATGAAAGCATGATGGAGCATTCCACCGCGCCATTCAGTCCGTTGATTCGTGGTCACGTCTGGGGCGGCATTCCCAAGACTGATGCGCGCTTGCGCGTTGTCGACCCGCAGTATGGATTCGAGACGCCTTTGGCGCGTTTTTTGTCGGTGGGCTTCGACGATAACGTGGTCGACACCATCCGCATGTCGCCGCAAATCGAGCCATTGCTCATCGACGATGCGATGCAGGTGGTTGTCGATCTGCAGGCACAGTGGTGTGCAAAGGGCTGGAAACCGATGGGGACGAGGCGCAATCCGACCATGGCGGATACCCCTGAGTGGCGTGCATACGTCAGGCAAGGTGTGCTCTCCGGCGTGTCTTATTGGCAGGCTGGCGACAAGTATCAGGCAATGCTGTCACTGGCACGATTCAGAGACTCCAGGCATCTCGACCAGGAGCGCTACCTCATTACTCTCGCCTTGGCCAAACCCTGGACGCCTTTCGAAAAAATCGAAAATCTGCCCGAAGAACCCCATCACTTTCCCCCGCCCCAACCTCAACAAGGAGCCAGCCCATGCCCATCCCAGCCTTCATGACTCTCCACGGCAGCCGCCAGGGCCTGATCAGCGCCGGTGCCTTTAGCGAGGATTCGGTGGGCAACAGCTATCAGACCGGACGCGAGGACAAGATCATGGTTCAGGCCCTGAACCACGGCATTTTCGTGCCCAAAGGGCAGGGCGCGGGACGGCGGATGCACAAGCCGCTGATCATCACCAAAACCCTCGACAAGGCCTCGCCGCTGATTCAAGTCGCGATGTGTTCCGGTGAACTGCTCAGCCAGTGCCGGGTGGAGTGGTATCGCACCTCGGCCCAGGGTGTGCAGGAGCACTTCTACACGATCGAACTTGAGGATGCGTTGATCGTCGGCGCCGAGGTGCTGATGCCGCATTGTCGCGACTCCGGCATGGCGCACTACACGCAACTGGAGAAAGTCCATTTCACCTACCAACGCATCTACTGGCGGCACGAAGTCAGCCGGACGATGGGGTCCGACGAATGGCAAGGCGAGGGGCGGGGATGAGGCTGGTTCATCATTGGCACCTGAGCGAAACCGAACGCCAGCATGTTTATCCGGTGGACCAGGCATTGGAACGGGTTTGTCAGGTGCTGCTAGAGCGGCAGCCCCTTGAGGGGCTGGGTGAACTGCGGGCGGGGTTGCTGATTGATCTGGACAGCGAGGTGCTGGATCAGGTCGAGCGTGGTGAATGGCTGTTATTGAAGCCGCAGGCCGATTTCGGTCATTGGCCGGTCGCGGCCGCGGTCTTCGATCAGGCGGTGCTGGCGCTGATGAACAATCCGCCTGCGCAACCGCGCAGAACACCGCGGATCTTTCGTCTGGTCGCCAGCATGACCGGGGAACCGTTGGCGCAGCAGGCCTGCATCGCCACGGTTGATGGCGTCGCCAGCCAGCGAAAAACCGACGCCGAGGGCATCGCCCATCTATTTGCACCGGACGCCGTATCGCAGATATCAATGAAAATTTTCAACGTCTGAACGGCGCGTCTATCCTTTCGATCACCGACAGCGAGCGGTTTTTTCTTCGATGACCCGATCACGGGTGCCGGCCTTGGCACGTTGTTGTATGGTTGTGGTCGAACCGTTGAACCCAAGTGATTGAAAGGATATCGCCATGCTGGACTGGAAGAACCGCGCGGGCAGCGCGCCTGAACGTGCCGCTGAGCCGAAGTCGGCCACCCGCAGCTATGTAGGCGGGCTGCTGTTCAGCCGCGCGCTGGCCACGTTGATCGGCATTTATCTGCTGGTGACGATTGGCCTCGGCTGGTACTGGAGCCAGGAGCCGGCGCTGTTCCCGGTGGCGCAAAACGCTCAGGTTGCGGCCGAGAAAGAAGGCAAGCAGATGGTCGTCGGCTACACCACCGTCGAAACCCTCAAGACCGTGGCCGGCACCTTGCTGGACAAACCGGGCGGCTATATTTCCAACGACCGTTTCCCGCCGGGCCTGTGGATGGACAACATGCCGAGCTGGGAATACGGCGTGCTGGTGCAGGTGCGCGACCTGACCCGCGCGCTGCGCAAAGACTTCGCCCGTTCGCAGTCGCAATCGGCCGAAGACGCCGATCTGGCCAAGGCCGAACCGCGTTTCAACTTCGACAACAAGAGCTGGATCCTGCCGTCGAGCGAGTCGGAATATCAGGAAGGCATCAACTCCCTGAGCCGTTATCAGGCACGTCTGTCTGACCCTAGTCAGAAAAACGCCCTGTTCTACGCGCGCGCCGACAACCTGAACAACTGGCTGGGCGATGTCGGCACCCGTCTGGGTTCGCTGTCGCAGCGTCTGTCGGCCAGTGTTGGCCGGGTCAAGCTCAACACCGCGCTGAAAACCGAAGTCCCGGCCGTAGGCGAAGTGCCGCAGGTTGACGAGGAAGTCGTCGAGACTCCGTGGATGCAGATCGACAACGTGTTCTACGAAGCCCGCGGTCAGGCCTGGGCGCTGTCGCACCTGCTGCGTGCCATCGAAGTGGACTTCGCCGATGTGCTGGCGAAGAAGAACGCCACGGTCAGCGTGCGCCAGATCATCCGTGAGCTGGAAGCGTCGCAAGAGCCGGTCTGGAGCCCGATGATCCTCAACGGCAGCGGCTTCGGTGTGTTGGCCAACCACTCGCTGGTCATGGCCAACTACATTTCCCGGGCCAATGCCGCAGTGATCGATCTGCGCCAACTGCTCAATCAGGGCTGAGTCATGGTCGATAGCGCCAAAGAGGCGGCCCACCGCGCCGCCTCCGATGCCGAACAGATCGCCTGGGTCGACGAGCAGGACAACCTGCTCGGCGCTCTGGTGCGGGCCGATTTGCGTGAGCGTGGCCTTATCGGGCGCGGCACCTACATCATGCTGTTCAACTCCGCCGGCGAACTCTGTGTACACCGGCGCACCTTGAGCAAGGCCATTTACCCCGGTTACTGGGACGTGGCGGCGGGCGGCATGGTGCAGGCGGACGAGAGTTACGCCGAGTCGGCGGCCCGTGAGCTGGAGGAAGAGTTGGGCGTGAGCGGCGTAGAACTCACCGCCCATGACCATTTCTTCTTCGAAGACACCGGCAATCGCCTGTGGTGTTCGGCGTTTTCCGCGGTGTGGGACGGCCCGTTGAAACTGCAGCCGGAAGAAGTCCTCGAAGCGCGCTTCATTCCGGTCGAACAAGTGCTGCTGGAAATCGAGCAAAAGCCTTACTGCCCGGACTCGCTGGCAGCGTTGAAGCGCTATCTCAAGGCTCAACAAAGCGACGTCGCAAAGAACTCATAAATTGGCGCCGATTGGCTCTTAGCAATTGCGCTTTTTGCCGTTACACTGCGCGACCTTTTCAAGCTGTACCGGCCTGCTTTTGCAGGAGCATCCGGTGCAGTAGCGCTGCCCCTGCCTGAGTGGGGCTTCGCGGTCGATAACCTTGCCCAAGGTTGCGATCAGTCTTTGTCCTCCCAAGAGGATTGCCGGTGGCCAAAAAAGCCGCATCCTTCGCCGCCCTTGGTGGCCTCGTATTTTCCACCGACGCAGGTCGTCATTGCCCGGAATGCAGTAAGCCGGTGGACGCCTGTATCTGCAAACAAACCGTGATCCCGGCCGGGGACGGCATTGCCCGCGTACGTCGCGAGAGCAAGGGCCGTGGCGGCAAGACGGTGACCACCATCACCGGCGTGCCACTGGCCGAAGAGGCCCTCAAGGAGCTGGCGACAACGTTGAAGAAACGTTGCGGCACCGGTGGGGCGTTGAAGGACGGGGTCATCGAAATCCAGGGCGATCATGTCGAGCTACTCTTGGCAGAGCTGATCAAGCACGGTTTCAAAGCGAAGAAGTCCGGCGGCTAGCAGCCTCTGTGAAAACCACCCGCGGCTTGATCCGGTTCTGCAATGTTCAGCGCCGGCGTCGTCTCCATGGTTTTCACAGAGCCTGTTCATACCGGTTTCTAAACTACACGCGGTCAGCGCGGTCTACCGCCGCGCTGACGAACCGTCATTTTCATTCTTTAGACTGCGCCGGCCTGAGATCAGGCGACGCACTATGACTTCTTTATAGGGGACTTCGATGTCCGTACGACGCACACGTAAAGACGATGGCAGCCAATGGACAGTTGCGGACAGCCGCAGTGTTTACGGGATTCGCCATTGGGGGGCCGGGTATTTCGCGATCAATGACGCCGGTCGCGTCGAAGTTCGTCCGAACGGCCCGAGCAGTTCGCCTATCGACCTGTTCGAACAGGTCGACCAACTGCGCAAGAGCGGCTTGTCCTTGCCGTTGCTGGTGCGTTTCCCCGACATCCTGCAAGACCGCGTCCGTCAGCTGACCGGTGCTTTCGACTCGAACATCGAGCGCCTGGAATACCAGAGCAAGTACACCGCGCTGTACCCGATCAAGGTTAACCAGCAAGAAGCGGTGATCGAGAACATCATCGCCACTCAGAACGTGTCCATCGGTCTGGAAGCCGGTTCCAAGCCTGAATTGCTGGCCGTGCTGGCGCTGGCGCCGAAGGGCGGCACCATCGTCTGCAACGGTTACAAGGACCGCGAGTTCATCCGTCTGGCACTGATGGGCCAGAAGCTCGGCCACAACGTGTTCATCGTGATCGAGAAAGAATCCGAAGTCGGCCTGGTGATCGAAGAAGCGGCCTCGCTCAAGGTCAAGCCACAGGTCGGCCTGCGCGTGCGCCTGTCGTCGCTGGCCTCGTCGAAATGGGCAGACACCGGTGGCGAGAAATCCAAATTCGGTCTGTCGGCGGCGCAACTGCTGTCGGTGGTCGAGCGCTTCCGCGCCGCCGGCCTGGATCAGGGCATTCGCCTGCTGCACTTCCACATGGGCTCGCAGATCGCCAACCTCGCTGACTACCAGCACGGTTTCAAGGAAGCGATCCGTTACTACGGCGAGCTGCGCAACCTCGGCCTGCCGGTCGATCACATCGACGTCGGTGGCGGTCTGGGCGTCGACTACGACGGTACCCACTCGCGTAACGCCAGTTCGATCAACTACGACATGGACGACTACGCCGGTGTCGTGGTCGGGATGCTCAAGGAATTCTGCGATGCGCAGAGCCTGCCGCACCCGCACATCTTCTCCGAAAGCGGCCGCTCGCTGACCGCGCACCACGCGATGCTGGTGGTGCAGGTGACCGACGTCGAGAAGCACAACGACGAAATTCCGCTGATCGAAAACAAGGAAGCGCTGCCGGAAACCGTGCAGTGGCTGGTGGACCTGCTCGGTCCGACCGACATCGAAATGGTCACCGAAACCTACTGGCGCGCCACTCACTACATGAGCGACGTGGCCTCGCAGTACGCCGACGGCAAGCTGACCCTGGCGGAAAAAGCCCTGGCCGAGCAGTGCTATTTCGCCGTGTGCCGCCGCCTGCACAACTCGCTGAAGGCGCGCCAGCGTTCGCATCGCCAGGTGCTCGACGAACTCAACGACAAGCTGGCCGACAAGTACATCTGCAACTTCTCGGTGTTCCAGAGCCTGCCGGACACCTGGGCGATCGATCAGGTACTGCCGATCATCCCGCTGCATCGTCTCGACGAAGAGCCGCTGCGTCGTGCGGTGCTGCAAGACCTGACCTGCGACTCCGACGGCAAGATCAATCAGTACGTCGACGAGCAGAGCATCGAGACCAGCCTGCCAGTGCACGGTCTGAACGAGGGCGAAGACTACCTGCTGGGCGTGTTCCTGGTCGGCGCCTATCAGGAAATCCTCGGCGACATGCACAACCTGTTCGGTGACACCGACTCGGTGAACATCTACCAGAACGCCGATGGCAGCGTGTACCACGCCGGTATCGAAACCCACGACACCATCGAAGACATGCTGCGCTACGTGCACTTGTCGCCGGAAGAACTGATGACCCACTACCGCGACAAGTGCGCCAGTGCCCGCATCAGTGCCAGCGAACGCACGCAGTTCCTCGATGCCTTGCGTCTGGGCCTGACCCGCTCCTCCTACCTGTCTTCCTGAGATCGGTTGCGCTCCCGTCGGGTTGTCTGAAGTTTTTCCTCAAGCTGCGGAAAATTCGGATGACCCGGTGGGACATATCCCCAAAACCTCGCGAAATGTTGGGCCAACTGCACCAGCAAAGTCATTCGGTCTGCTTTTCGCGTAGGTCATTTCCTAAGTTGTACTTCTGCTCTCTACTCGGCCATGGCTCTCGGCGAGAATCCCCGGCCGCCCCTCCTGTAGAGATCCGCCCATGTTCGATTCAGTCAACGAGCCGTCGTTTCGTCTCGATGTAGCGGGGCTGCCCGAGCCCTTCGAGGTGTTGGCCTTTACCGGGAGTGAGGGCATCAGCGAGCCTTTTGCCTTTGACATCGACGTCATGATTGAAGACCCGAACCTGGACCTTGCCGGCCTGCTGCATCGCTGCGCTTTTCTGCAGTTCGGGCCTTTGGCCAATGGTCTGAACGGCCAGTTGCAGAGTGTCGTCCAGCATGAACACGGCGAGGGTTTGCGCTTATGTCGAGTGACGCTGGGGCCGAAGCTGAGTTGTCTGGCGCTGCGCTTCAGTCAGCGGATTTTCAGCGGCCGTTCGGTGCCGCAGATCCTGATGCAGGTGCTCAAGGAGCATGGAATTGTCGGATCACAGTGCCGCTTTGACCTGCGCGTCGAGTATCCGGCGCGCATTTTTTGCACCCAGTACCGCGAGTCTGACCTGCAATTTTTCCAGCGTCTGTGCGCGCAGGCGCGAATCCACTATTACTTCGAGCACGGGCGTGACGGGCATTGTCTGGTGTTCGGCGATGAGCCCGAACAATTGCCCAAGGCTGACGCGGCGTCATTCGATGAGCTCGGCGAATCGCCGGCGGTGCGTCGCTGGCAACTGCAGGTGGGGACCCGGCCCGGCGGCAAGGCCAGCCTTGCGATGCTCACGGCTGAAGGGCAATCGGATCTGCCGACCTTGCGCAGCGGCCAGTGCCTGTCGCTGCACGGTCATCCGTTTGCCGAGTGCAACCGTCACTGGTTGCTGAGGCGGATCGAACACCGCGCCGATACCGCCGCCGAGCCGCCCTACAGCAATCGTATCCTCGGCGTCGCGCAAATGTTGGTGCCGGCTCCGGTCAGTGTTCAGGCCCGGCCGCGCATGCACAGTCTGCAACGGGCCTGGGTGGTGACGGTCGACGAGCCGCGTCCCGATCATTCGCGGCCGGTGGCGGTGCAGTTCGACTGGCTCTACCAAGGCGAAGGTGCCGCCGCGAGCCATTGCTGGCTGCCACTCGCGCCGGCGCTGACGGCGACCGCACTGGCGAGCCTGCATGAAGGGGTCGAGGTGGTGGTGAGTTTTCTTGAGGGCGATCCCGATCAGCCCGTGATCAGTGGCGTGCTGCAAGAGCCGGCGCGGGTCGATGACCGGGAAGATGAGCTGACGCTTCCCGATGAACTGCCCGGTGCAGGCTTCGCACAATGGCTGAAATCGGCGGAGCCGATGTTGCTGCTGTGCCTGATTCCCGGGGGCGGGAGTTACCAGCATTGTCCGGCGGCGGTGTGCAGTTGTCGGCTGCTCGCGGCGCTGGACCGGAGCGACGCACCATGAGCGGCGCGGCGCTTGAGCAACCTGCGCAGTGGTTGCTGCTCGATGGACCTGAATCCCCCCGGGCCCTGGCGCTCTTGCGCCAGAGCTTCGTTACGGTGCGGTGCTGGCCATTATTCGATGGCACCGAGTTTCAACCGGTCAGCGATGCCGGCCCGGTATTGGTCGATTTGCAGGCGGAAGCCGGATTGGCCGCATTGTGTCACCACGACCCGCACACCTGGCGCGGCCTGCTGCTGGTGTGTGATGCCTCGGAACAGCGGCTGTTGAGTCATCTGCGGCGGATGCTGACGGTGTCCTTCGGCCTCAATCACCGGGCCTTGCTCGGCTATTACAACCGCCAGACCGCCAGTTATTTCTTCGATGCCTGCGATGCGGCCGAGTTGAGTCGCTGGCTGGGGCCGATCCGCCAGTTGCGCTGGTTCGGCGGCACCTGGGCGGACCGGGCAATCGGCAGTCTGGGCTGGCAACAATTGCGCAATCCGCAGTGGCCGGTTGAACCCCTGGGGATCGAACAAAGCCTCACCCCGCGTCAGCGCGAGCGGTTGCAGACGTGCCTGCTCGAGCAGCACATCTGGCGCTGGAGCCAATCGATGGGAACCGATTACTTGCAGATGGCCTCCCATGTCCAGCAGGGTCTGGCCCTGGGTTTCAGCGAACGGCCGGTGCTGGATGACTGGTTGTGGCTACGCTTGCACTATCCCCGGGCGAAACTGCCAGAGATTCAGGGCGCGCTGACTTCGCAGGCGCGGCTCGAGCAGGTGCGGCGGCATTGGCAGAACGATCAATCTTGAGGTGCAGTGCTCATGGCAAATCCTTTGCGGCGGCGGTTCGGCAGCATGCTTGGCGGGTTTCTGCTGCTGGCGCTGACGGGCTGCTCGCCGGTCAAACTGCTGAATGCGCTGACGCCCGCCGACACGTTCCACGGCACCACCGGCATAGCCTATGGTACTGACCCACGGCAGAAACTCGATGTGTACGTGCCGCGCCAGCCGCTGGAGGGCGCGCCGGTGGTGGTGTTTTTCTACGGTGGCAGCTGGAACAGCGGCGATCGCGGCGATTACACCTTTGTCGGTGAGGCACTGGCGTCGCGGGGAATCGTTGCGGTGCTGGCAGACTATCGGCTGTACCCGCAAGTGCGTTATCCGCTGTTCCTCGAGGATTCCGCGCAGGCGGTGGCCTGGACCCGGGCACACATCCGCGAGTTCTCCGGCAACCCGCAGCGTCTGTACCTGATGGGCCACAGCTCCGGCGCCTACAACGCGGCGATGCTGGCACTCGACCCTGGCCTGCTCGGTGCGGTGGGCATGTCGCCCAGGGACCTCAGCGGCTGGATCGGCCTGGCCGGGCCTTATGATTTTCTGCCGATCAAGAACGCCGACGTGCGTCCGGTGTTTTTCTGGCCGGACTCACCGCCGCAATCGCAGCCGATCAACCATGTCAGGCAGGGCGAACCCCCGGCGCTGCTGATCGCCGCGACCCGGGACAGTCTGGTCAACCCGACCCGCAACACCGAGGGCTTGGCGCGCAAGCTGCGCGAGGCCGGCGTGCCGGTTCAAGACCGGTACTACTCGCGCCCCAATCATGTGACGCTGGTGGCGGCTTTGTCGCGACCCCTTCGGCGTCTGGCGCCGGTGCTCGATCAGGTGGTTTCATTCGTCAAGCACACGCCGGCTCAGTGAACCCGGCCGCTGAACCAGCCATCGTTACGCCGCAGCCACAGGGCGATGCCGCCCAGCGTCAGGCTGCGCAGGACCATGAACAACAGGAAAGATATCCACAGCCCGTGATTGCCCAGCCCCTGCAACGCCCAGGCGAACGGCAACAGCAGGGCGACGGTCAGCAGCATGCCGTTGCGCATTTCCCGGGCACGGGTGGCGCCAATGAACAGGCCATCGAGCAAATAACTCCAGACCGCAATCAACGGCAACACGGCCAGATACGGCAGATAGATGAACGCGGTGTCGCGCACGCTCTGGATGTCGGTCTGCATTTCGATGAACAGATGCCCGGCCAGCAGAAACAGCGCGGCGAAACCGAGGCTTGCCAGCAGCGACCAGCCCCCGGCCACCACCATTGAGCGCCGCAAGGCGAGCCGGTCACGGGCGCCGATGGCGTGCCCGCACAAGGCTTCGACCGCATGCGCCAGACCGTCCAGGGCGTGTGCGGTCAGCAGCAGGCCGTTGAGCAGCAGGGCGTTGGCCGCCACCGTGGCATCGCCGAGCCGCGCGCCCTGCACGGTGATCAGGAAAAACACCGATTGCAGCGCCAGGCTGCGGATGAAGATGTCGCGGTTGACCGCCAGCAGCGGGCGCCAGCTCTGCCACAGCTTCAAGGCCGCCCAGGCGATGTGCCCGGGATAGGCGCGCAATGCGCCACGGGTCAGCCACAGGCCGAGCAGGGCGCCGCTCCATTCGGCGATCACCGAGGCCCGCGCCGAACCGACCACACCCCATTCCAGGCCCATGACGAACCACAGGTTGAGGGCGATGTTGATCAGGTTGGTGCTCAGCAGAATCGCCAGCGGTGCCCGGGCGTTCTGGGTGCCGAGAAACCAGCCGACCAGGGCGTAACTGGCCAGCGCTGCCGGCAGCCCGAATAACCGGGTGTGGAAAAAGTCGCGAGTCAGTTGATCGAGTTCCGCCGACGGCTGCATGAAATGCAGGGCGATGCCGCTCAACGGCACGCCCACGGCGCCGAGCACGATCGCCAGCCCCAGCGCCAAGAGCAAGCCCTGCAACAGAATCTGCCGCAACGCCGCACCATCGCTGCGCCCGGCTGCCTGCGCGGCAAACCCGGTGGTGCCCATGCGCAGAAAACCCATGGCCCAGGCGAGAAAGGTGTAGAGGCTGGCGCCGACGGCCACGGCGCCCAACTGATGGGCGTGGGGCAGGTGGCCGATGACGGTGCTGTCGACCAGCGCCACCAGCGGCACGGAAATATTGGAAAGGATCATCGGCGCGGCGAGCGCCCAGACCTTGCGGTGAGTCGGGCGGTCGCGCCAGTCGGCAATCAGGTTGGACATGCGGGCTCCTTGGGGGAGCAGGGATTGTAGCGATTCATGCGATCCAATGTGGGAGCGAGCCTGCTCGCGAAGGCGATGTGTCCGTCGGCGTAGATCTCGGGGGGGCCGGCCATTCGCGAGCAGGCTCGCTCCCACAGGGGGCGGTGGTGTTAATGAATAATCCAGCTCAGCAACCACAACCCCAGCAGCAGCCAGATGATGCCGGCAATGATCGACGCATTCATGAACGCGCGGATCGCCGACCACAACAGCATCAAGCCAACGATCAGCGCGAGGATGCTGATAATCGAGGTGTCCATGCCCAGCGTCTTGGCCAGGCCATCGACAAAGTTGCCGCCGGCGTTGCTCAGAATGTTGAACAGGCCGCTGAGCCCATCGACGATGAAACGGATGATCGAACCAAGTGCCTGGCCGAGCCATTCGAAAAAGCTTTCTACCTGCATGTGTGCATCCTGATGAAAGAGCTGAGCCTTGGGCCACAGCGAAGGTGGCCGAGTTCCCTGCAAGCATAGAGGTTTTGCGCCGGTTAGGCCTTGCCTTCAGCCTGTATCCCCCCGAAGCTATACGCCTTCAGGAGAGCCCGATGAACCTTGTTGAACTGACCGAACGCCTGCACGCCATTCGCGACCGCAATGACTGGCGGCAATTTCACAGCCCGAAAAACCTGGCCATGGCGGCCAGCGTCGAGATGTCCGAACTGGTGGAGATTTTCCAGTGGCTGACCGAAGACCAGTCGCGCCAGTTGCCGGCGGACAAACTGGCACATGCCGGGCAGGAAGTCGGCGACATCGTGTTGTACCTGTTGCTGCTGTGCAGCGAGCTGGGGCTGGACATGAATGAAGTGGTGCGCAGCAAGCTCGCCGACAGCGAACGGCGGTTCAGCTGATGAGCGACCGGCATTTCGATCAGTTGGCGACCCGCTTCGCCGAAAAAATCTATGGTGGCGCCAAAGGCGCGATTCGCCTTGCGGTGTTGCAGGCTGACCTCGCCGAAGCGCTGCCGGATCGTCCGTTGCGCGTACTGGACATCGGTGGCGGCCTCGGCCACATGTCGCTGTGGCTGGCCGAACGTGGCCATGAGATAACCTTTACCGAGCCGGCCGAGCCAATGCTCGAAGGTGCCCGTCAGCGCTTCGCCGAAGCCGGGCAGAGCGCGACGTTCATTCAGGCACCGTGGCAGGACCTGCTCGGCCAGCTCACTGAACCCTACGATCTGGTGATCTGCCACGCGGTGCTGGAATGGCTGGCCGAACCCCATGCGATTCTGCCGGTGCTGCATCAACTGACCAGGCCCGGTGGTTGGCTGTCGCTGGCCTTCTACAACCGCGATGCGCTGATCTACCGCAACCTGCTCAAGGGCCATTTCAAGAAAATGCGCAAGAACGTCATGGCCGGCGAAAAGCAGAGCCTGACGCCGCAGCAGCCGCTCGATCCGCGGGAACTGGCGACGCAACTCGACGGCTTGTGGCAGGTCGAAAGCCAGAGCGGGGTACGGGTTTTCCACGACTATATGCCGGTGGAATTTCAGGCCCGCGTCGAGCTGGCGGATTTGCTGGAGATGGAGCTCGCTCACCGTCGCCACCCAAGCTTCGCCGGGCTTGGGCGTTACTTGCACTGGATCTGCCGGCCGATCTGATCGGAGCATGAGATGAAAGCACAATCGGGGTTATTGCTGATCTGTCTGGGGTTGGCCGCCTGTCAGGGCAGCAATCCGTATGTGGCGCAATCGCGGCCCTTGCCACCGGCACCGCCGCAAGCGGCGAAGACCTTTGATCGCAGTGCCTATCCGGCGCCACCGCGCGATTACGGGCGCTACCGCAGTTGGGCCTGGCTCAACGGGCAACTGCCGCCGGGCACCGCCTGGGCGGATTCGGCGCAAGTGGCCGAAGCGGTCAGCAATGCCCTCGATCAGCGGGGCTTGCGCCCGTTGCACGACAATCGCCCGGCCGACCTGTTAGTCAGTGCCAATCTGCGTCTGGAAACCCGCTTGCGTCAGGTGCAGGACGATTACGGCTACGGCGGATACAGCGGCTATGACCGATACGGTCGCGGTTACGGCATGTACAACAGCGTGCCGATCGTGCGCACCTATCAGGAGCAGGTTGTGGTGGTGCAGGTCAATCTGTTCGACGCTGGCACCGGTCAACCGGTGTGGAGCGCCAGCGCCGAAACGGCCAACCAGGGTAGCCAACTCGTGCGCACCGACGCTATTCGCCAGGCTCTGGAAAAAGCCATGTCGGCCTATCCTCCGAGCTAATCTGTATGTGAGAGCGCACCGCAGGCTCAGGCTTTCAACCGGAGAACCACCATGTTCTGTCGTCTCGCTTTACTGGCCATGGCCGCGCTGCTCAGCGCCTGTGCCGGCAACCAGGTCAACCATGACTTCGATGCCAGCCGCGACTTTGCCGCCTATCGCAGCTGGAGCTGGAAGGAGCCCGCCCTGCAATACCGCCCGGATGATCCCCGGATCAAAAGCGACCTGACCGAACAGCGCATCCGCCAGGCCGTCACCGATCAACTGGATCAGCGTGGCTTGCGTCCGGCCGCTGCCGGCACCAAGGCTGACTTGAGTGTGCAGACGTATCTGATCGTCGAGGATCGTCAGCAGCAAGTCACCACCAACTATGGCGGCGGTTGGGGCGGCCCGTGGAACGGTTACTGGGGCGCGCCGATGTACAACGAAACCCGCAACATCACCTACAAAGTGGCGACCATTCAGATCGACTTGCTCGACGGCAAGGACGGCAAACTGGTGTGGCGCGGCAGCGATGAGCAAATGCTCAGCAGCACCCCCAATCCCCAGGATCGCAGCAACGCGATTCGCGAAACGGTCGGCCGGATTCTGGCCAACTATCCACCGCGCTAAACCGGTGTACAAAACGGGAGCCCAAACGGCTAATGCTGTTCACTTAAGCCCGACACTGCGACTGTGGCGAGGGAGCTTGCTCCCGCTGGGCTGCGTAGCAGTCCCTCTTTTGGGGCCGCTTCGCGACCCAGCGGGACGGTGCGGCGATCCGACAAGCTCCCTCGCCACGGGTTTCAATTGAACGCAAAATTTCTTAAGTGAGCAGCATTAGCCCAAGCGGCTCCCGTTTTTTCGCCCCACCACAAATCCCACAGGGTTTTGTGCAGCATCAAATGGCGCGTTGCCACTAGCGCCGTCTACACTCAAATCCACCATCGGAGGTAGCGCTCGGCAACGCGCCGGCAAAGGAGTGCGCCATGTCGCCTCGTTCGCAATTCAACGGCCCGGCCCGGCAACACGGGGCGATCGGGTTGATGGCGGCTGCCACTCTCAGTCTGGCGCTGGTGTTGATGCTGCTGGTGGTCGACACCGGTCGGTTGTACATGGAGCAGCGCAAGTTGCAGCGGGTGGTGGACAGTGCGGCGCTGGAAGCCGTCAGCCGCGGCGGCAACTGTCTGTCAGGCCTCAGCGCCGCCACTTATGCCGGGCAAAGCGCGGTGCGCAATGGCTACATCGTCGATGGCAACAATACGTTGACCACCACGTGCGGCAGCGTGCAGACCGCGGCCAGCGGACTGCGCGCGTTCACTGCCGATGCGACCCAGTCGACGGCGGTCAAGGTCACGGCCAGTCGTACGGTGACCACCAGTTTTGCCGGTGGCGTACAAGCCTTGTTCAGCGGTTCAGCGATCAGCCTCAATACCACGCTCAATGCCTCGGCCGTCGCCGCGCAACCGACCCCGACGGTTGCGCAACTGAACATCCGCAGCACCCTGGCGAGCATCAATACTGCGCAGTCGAACATTCTCAATCCGCTGTTTTCCGGGCTGCTCGGTGGCAACGTCAACCTCACCGCCCTGGGCTGGGATGGCTTGCTCAATACCGACATCAACCTGCTCAGCTACCTCAACCAACTGGCAATCAACCTCAACGTCGCCGCCGGCAACTACACGCAACTGCTCAACACTCAGGCCACGGTCACCCAACTGATTCAGGCGGCCGCCACGGTGGTGCAGCTCAATGGCGCGACGGCCACGGTGATCACCGCGCTGGGGCAAC
The DNA here is from genome assembly GCF_017491705.1 of Pseudomonas sp. 86_A. Lineage (NCBI taxonomy): Bacteria > Pseudomonadati > Pseudomonadota > Gammaproteobacteria > Pseudomonadales > Pseudomonadaceae > Pseudomonas > Pseudomonas sp. 86_A. The sequence goes on from NZ_JAFGYS010000020.1 coordinate 51,177, forward strand.
TGCAGGTGGCGGCGATCAACGCCGCACCGGTCAAGCTCGGCGACATCCTGCAGTTGCAAACCGGCACCACGGCGGCCGGGCTGGATGCCAATCTGCAACTGCTGCAATTGATTCAGGGCGTGGTGCAACTGGCCAACAGCAAAAGCGCGGTGGCCGCGACCCTGCCGATCAGTGTGCTGGGGCTGGCGAACGTCACGGTGCGGGTCAAGGTGATCGAGCCACCGCAATTCTCGGCGATTGGCGACCCGGCGCGAGCCAAGGCCAATCCATTGGGACCGGACCGGATTTATGTGCGCACGGCGCAGATTCGCACGATGCTCTCGGTGAACCTGCCGGTGCTGACCGGGGTGACCGGGCTGGCCAATGCGGTGCTGGGGCTGGTCGGTACATTGACCCCGACCCTCAATGCGCTGCTGAGCCTGAATCTGGTCGATACGCTCAACTCAGTGCTTTGTCTGCTCGGCGCCGGTTGCCAGCAACTTGATCCGAAACTGCTGCCGAGCCCGCAAATCGATATCGCGCTGGATGCCGGCGGCGCGAAAAGTTATGTCACTGACTACAGCTGCCCGACCGGCAATACCGGCACCAAAAGTCTGACGGCTCACACCATCACGTCGATTGCGGATCTCAAACTTGGCAAGATTGATCCGACCAACGCTTTTTCATCGGCGGCCGAGCCTACGGTCGCGCCCTTGCCGCTGGTGGATCTGGGCATCGTGACCTGCCACAAGATCCTCGGCCTCGGCAGCTGCGATGCCGCGACCCATGTTCAATACGGCGCGGGCGGCATCGCGATCAAACTCGATACTTCCGTCGCGCAGAATTCGCAGGATCTGGTGTTCTCCAGTGGCACGCCGTTCGCAACTCCACCCAACCTCAAACTGCCCTCCAGCGTGCAATCGGCGATCCCCACCAACAATATCGTCGCCAGCCTGAGTAACACCTTGGCGGGTATCAACCTGATCGTCTACCAACCGCTCGGCAGCAACCCGCTCGGCGCCATCGTCACCGGAGTCGCTTCTTTGATCAGCGATGTCACCAACAAATTACTGCCGGTGGTGACTAACTTGTTGGCACCTCTGCTCGACCCCTTGCTCAACAACCTGCTCAAAAGCCTGGGCATCAACCTGATGGACGTCGATGTCGGCGCCAACATGACCTGCGGCCAGACCGGCAAGGCCTATCTGGTGATCTAGACGTCCGGCGCCACGGGCAGCTCGATGCAGAAGCGTGCGCCTTCCCCCGAGTTGCGCACGCTCAAATGCCCGCCCATGTTTTCGATGATGCCGTAGCTCACCGACAGCCCCAGGCCCGTGCCGACCCCCACCGGTTTGGTGGTGAAGAAGGGTTCGAAAATCCGCTCCAGCAAACGCGGGTCGATGCCGCCGCCATTGTCCTCGACCCACAGCCGCACCTTGTGTTCATCGCGCTCGGCATAGATCGAGATCCAGGGCTTGAACGTCGAGTCCTTCTCGCGTTTGCCGAGCAGCGCATCGCGGGCGTTGACCATCAGGTTGATCAGCACCTGTTCCAGTTGATCGACATAACCGCGCACCTGCACGCTAAAACCGGTTTCGCTGATGCGCAGGTCGACGCCCTTGCCGCGCATGCCTTCGGCCAGCAATGACAGCGTGCCTTCGATGGCCGAGGCCGGGTTGAACAGTTGTTGCTCGATCTCCGAACGACGCCCGAACACCCGCATGTGATCGACCACTTTTGCGGCGCGCTGCACCTGGGCGTCGATGCGGTTGAGTTTGTCGGTCAGGTAGTCGATCTGCACGTCGCCGTTGCCCAGACGCTTGAGCACGTTGACGATAGCCATGCGCATCACGTTCAGCGGCTGGTTGATTTCGTGAGCGAGACCTGTGGCCATTTCGCCGAGGGTGGCCATTTTCGCACTTTGCGTGAGTTGCTGCTGCGAGCGCCGCACCTCAGTGTTGTCGCGGCCCACGGCCTGCACTTCAAGCAGGCGCCCGTGTTCATCGAACACCCCGCGATCGGACCACACCCACCACGCGTGCTCGCGCCCGGGCAGTTGCAGACTGATTTCGGCAGTGCTCACCGGCAGTTCCGGGGTCAGCAGCGCCAGGCGCTGCACGAACGCTGCGCGCTGTTCGTCGGACATCCAGCTGCCCAGATCGACCCCCGGCAATTGTTCCGGCGTGCATTCCAGATAGGTCGCCAGCGGCCGGTTGCCGAAGGTCAGGGTCAGGTCCGGGCGATAGCGGCAGATCATTGCCGGCGAGTCTTCCACCAGAATCCGATAGCGTTCTTCGCTGTGCCTGACCTGCTCGGCGGCGAGTGTCGCCTCGGTGACGTCCAGCCACAGGCCCACGGCTTCGACCGGCAGGCCAAGGTCATTGCGCAGCAGCCTGGCTTCGTCGAGCAGCCAATGGTAGTCGCCGCCACGATCGAGCACGCGATAACGCGCGCGCACCGAGCCTTCGCGTAACAACTGGCGGGTGCGGGTGAAATACAGTTCGCGGTCTTCGGGATGAATCCGCTGCACCCAATCGGCGGCGCTGCAATCGTCCAGTGTCCAGCCCAGCAGGGGGCCCAGGCTGGCACTGAAAAAAACCGGAATCAGCGCGCCTTCGACATAGCGCTGGACATAGATCACCGCTGGCGAACTGGCGATCAGGTTGTCCAGTCGCGCATGGGCGGCTTCGGCCCGTTGCTGCTGGTTCTGGATATCGCTGATGTCGAGCATGAACCCCACCAGCCGCCGCTGTTCGCCGGTGCCGGCGACTTGCCCCTGCACCCGATACCACAGCGGTGTTTGCTCTGGGCCGTTGCGGTGCAGGCGAACGCTCAGGGACAGGGCCTCGCCGTGCAGTTGCAGGGCGTGCAGACGGCTGCGCAGTTCTTCGCGGTCGGCCGGATGAATCAGCGCCAGCCAGTCCTGCTGCGAGATTCGGGCGCTGTCCGCAGGGAGCACATCAAGCAGCGACGGCGCCAGCAGCACGTCGTCACCGAGTATTTCCCACCAGCCGGTGCCGAGCAGGGTTTGCAGCGATTCGAGGCGCTCGGTGTATTGATGATGCTGCTGGTCGCGCAGGCGACTGAGCAGCGGGCCGGCGAGGGCGCTGGTCAGTGACATCCAGTCGCGGTCGCTGAGGTGCGGCGCAGCAACGTCGACGGTGTAGAAGCCGCAGAGCAGCCATGCCACCACCCCGCGATCATCGCTGTAGGGGACGGCGAAGCCATCGGCGTTGCCGAACGTGGCTTCCAGTCGCGAATGTTCGTACAGCCCATGATGAGCGCCGAGGCGCTGCGGGGCGCTGCCGTTGAGGCTGTCGAGCGGTGTGCCCAGACGCTGGCCGTCCTGCCACAGCATCGGCGCATCGTGGGCGCGATACTGTTCGAAGATCTGCCAGCCCTGTTTCTGTTCGTCGAGCAGGGCGATGGCCAGGCACGGGATCCGCCAACGCTGGGCGATGGCCTGCAATTGTTCGCTGACCACCGCCGGCAGGCGCATCAGGCTGCAGGTGCGCAAATGTTCGCTGATCTGCCCGGCGAGGGCCTGACAGGATTCACGGTGGCGTGATTGCTGGCGCTCCAGCAGCAGGTCGCCGATGTCCATCAATTGCAGCGTCCAGCCCTCGGCCGAAGGCTGCACCCAGCCGCGCAGGTGCAAGGTCTGATCGCTGAGGCCGGGGAAATCCAGGTCGAGCATTTGCCCTTGCCAGTCTTGCGGGCGACCTTCAATCGCCAGCGTGCTGTGCGCCAGTAAATATGCCGACAGCGGTAACGGTGACTCATGGGGCGGCTGTTGCGCCAATTGGTGACGCAACGGCCCGGCTAGCTGCAACACGCGGCCATCGTGGTCCAGATGCAGGTGCAGGCCCAGCGTCGGTGAGCCGAGAGCGTCGGGCAGTTCGTTGGCAGGCGCAGGCGCGCGTCTGAGCAGGCGCCCGAACAGCGTATCGCCGGTGGTCAAAATTTCAGGCTCGAGGCGGCGCTAAGGGTGGCGGGCAGGCTCGGCACTGCACCCACGCCCGGCAACACCAGAAACGGGATGACCTGATTGAGCTTGCTGGTGGGGTAGTCGACCCTGACCGTCAGTGTGCCCTGACTGGCGTCATACACCGCCGACGTATCGACGCCGACCACCAGGTTCAGTGTCGATGGCACCCACTGCAATTGCTGGGTCAACGCGGCGTTGGCGGTGCTCACCACCACGCTGGCGTAACCGGGTGTATTGGGGTCGACCGCGACGCTGCGGCGCACCGCTTCGGACGTTGCCTCGTTGAAAGTCTGCATCAACACAAACGGCAAGCTGTAACTGACCAGTGCGTAGAACACAGCAAAAAAAATCACGAATACCAAGGCGAATTCGATCGCCACTGCGCCTGCCTGTGATTTTGCGAAGCCGGTTTTCATGACTGCGTCTACCCTGACGTTCACTGCGTAGTATCAGCATAGAATCATTCAGCAAAATCGGACGGGATTTAACCGGATGCAGAGTTTCGTTCTCCTGATCTGGCTGGCGGTGTGCGCCGCCCAGGATGCCCGGCAACGGCGTATCTCCAATGTACTGACGTTCGGTGCCGCAGCGTTGGCGCTGATCTATCTGTGGGCGACCGGCACCACCTGGCTCGGCGCTGATGCGCAGCAGGGACTGTGGGCGGGCGTGATTGCTTTGGCGCTGACTCTACCGGGGTATTTCATGGGGCGCATGGGCGCAGCTGATGTGAAATTAATGACAGCCATGGGCCTTGCGACGAACGGCACCTTCATTCTTTGCGCATTTATCGGCGCGGGTGTCGCCAGCTTGCTCTGGCTGCTGATTGCGCCAAGAGTCTGGCTTCATATACGTCAAGGGCTTAGAGAACATTTTCGGTATATGGAGCCTGTGGCGTCAAAAAAGCTGCCATTTGCACCGTTCGTGCTGGCAGGGGTTTTGGCATCGATTCATTGGATCCATTAGTCGCCAGGTGCCACTAGTCCTATGTACATAGTCGGAAAGTGCGTCTACTTTCAAATGAGGTCGTTACATCGCCAAAGTGCAGAAAAAGTCAGCTTTGGCCCGAGCAATGGAGTGGTTCGTGAATAAGCTTACGTCGGCGGTAAAAGTGCTCGTGGTTGATGATCAACCCTTGATCGTCGAAGAGTTGTGCGAGTTTCTCGAAAGCAGCGGCTACCGCTGTGTGCCGTGTGAATCCAGTCAGGAGGCCATCGAGCGTTTCAGTGAAGACGGGGAAATCGGCCTGGTGCTGAGCGACTTGCATATGCCGGACATGGACGGCATCCAGTTGGTGCAGGAGCTGCAACGTATCAGCGGCAAAAAACGCGTGTTCGAAGCGATCATGCTCACCGGCCGCGCCGATAAACAGGACGTGATCAAGGCATTGCGTGCGGGGATCGCCGACTACTATCAGAAGCCGATCGAGCTGAATGAACTGCTCGAAGGGGTCAAACGCCAGGAAGCGGCGCTGCAAGAGCGGCACAAGAATGTGCAGTTGGGCCACCTGAACCAGAAGCTGCAATTTCTTTCCGAGTCCATCGACGATCTTTACCAGGACCTGGACAAAGTCCGGCGTAATCCGACAGCGGTGGTGAGCGACATGCTCGGCGGCGATGGCGCCGAGGCGGAGCAGGAGATGCCGGCGATCTTCAATCAGTTGTCACCACGGCAACTGGATGTGGCGCGTCTGGTGGGCAAAGGGCAGACCAACTACCAGATCGCCTGCGAATTGGGCATCACTGAAAACACCGTGAAGTTGTACGTCTCGCAGGTGTTGCGCCTGACCCACATGCACAACCGCACCCAGTTGGCCTTGGCGCTGTCCCCCAGTGCTTCGGCCGCCCGTCAGCGTGTGACCGCACACTGATCGCGATTGCCTGCCCCTCGTGGGCAGGCAGTCAATTCTGCCAAAAACACCTCACCTGAATCACCCGGCCTGCACTTACGGTTTGGGAAACAGATTGTCCAGGGTTTCCAGCAGGCGCACGTGGTAGATCGGCTTGCGAAACAGGTCCAGTACCTGCAGGCGCAGCATGTCGCTGACGTCCTCCATGTCGGCATGTCCGGACGTGACGATCACCGGCAGATGCTGGCGTGAAGTGTGCTCGCGCAGGCGTTTGATCAGCGACATGCCGGACTCCTCCGGCATGCGCAGATCGGTGATCACCAGGGCGATATCCGGAGAGCGGGTGAGGTGGTGCAGGGCGAGTTTCACTGACGTCGCCGTGTGGCAGACAAAGCCCTCGCCCTCCAGTAACTCGGCCAGCTCAAGCAACGCGTCCTCTTCATCGTCAACCAGAAGCAACTGTTGGCGGGGTAATGAGGAAGCAGTCATGGGCAGTCCCTGAAAAGCTGAAAGTGAGATCGAGTGTAGCGCGACATTCGCCGGGCGCGACTCACATCAGGGCGTCTGCACCGGAGCTGTTTGCGCAGTGCCGCCCAGGGACACCAGGATGCTGTTGAAAATGGCCAGCACCTTCGCGCCTACCGGGGTCACGAACACCACAACCACCACCGCCACCATGGCAACGACGATCGCGTACTCGATTGCCGAAGCGCCTTCTGTGCTCGACAGGAATGCCCGCGCACGCATCAACAGGTATTCAAGCACCATGAACGTTCTCCTTCTTGCCCGGCACATGGCCGGACGCTGGACATTCAGGGACCTCGTCAATGCCCGGGCGCACTTTCGCTCATTCGCGCTCAGGCACTGAAAGGGTAGGGAGGGCGATCGATCAAGGCGTCGGCCGGACCTGCGCTGTTCCGCCGAGACTGGTCAGGACTGAGTTGAAAATGGCCAGCACCTTGTTGCTAACGGGTGTCACGAACACCACGACGACCACGGCCACCATGGCCACTACGATTGCATACTCGATGGCCGATGCCCCCTCATCGCTTTTGAAAAACAGACGGGCTCTGGCCAGCAGATATTCAAGAATCATACGTCCACTCCTTTGCGCCTCTGGCGCCGATCCAACGCTACAGCGGCATGCTTTCACCGTGCTATCAAAGCATTGTCAACAAACCCCCGGTCAACAACTGTAAGAACGGATTAATCACAAAGGATTAACCGGAACGTTAGTCGAGCCAATCCCTACAGTTAATTGGCCATGACTCATACTTTAGTGAGTTATTTTCCTGTCAGTAATGGCGTTTTGTCTCGGATCAGCTAGCTTGGAAATAGCGAAATAGTTGCATGTTCATAGCTGCCTGATCGCGAAAAATTCTCTCATCAGGAAGTACAGGCTGTCGGTGCAGCAGGAAAGGGAGAGCCGTCATGAACAGTCGCGTCACCATGGGTCTTGCAGCTGTACTGCTGCTGGGGGCAATCTTCGTCGGTTACTGGGGCCTGGTCCTCAGTCGGCAGCCAGCTCCCGTTGACCAGGCACCTGCCGCTCCGGCAGTCGTTGTGGAAAAAACCGTCGCCGCCGCCGAAGACCAGACTCGTCAGCCGGTGGTCGTGCTGTTGCACGATGTCCCGCCTTTCACGCCTCTCACGGCTGCCGATGTGGCGGTGGAGAAACTGCGCAGTGCGCCAGCCGGCAGCCTTGCCAGTGTCGATCAAGCGGTGGGGCGCACACCTTGGCGGCACCTGAGCGCAGGCACTTGGCTTAACGATGAAAGCTTTCAGGCCGGTGGCTCACTGGCGCGGATGATCCACAGTGATGAGCGCGCGCTCACCGTGGCGGTGGATGAAGTGATCGGCGCCGCAGGGCAACTGATCCCCGGCGACTACGTTGATGTGCTGCTCTACTTGCGTCAGGACGCGAGCAATCTGCAGCAGTCGGCGCAGATCGTCGTGCCGGCCATGCGCGTGCTCGGCGTCGGTGAACAATACGGCCTGACCAACGACGGCCAGCCCGCCAATCCGGCCCTGAGCGCCGACGACAAACTCAAACAGGATCAACGCCGGATCGCCGCACGCACCGTGGTGCTGGCGGTGCCTGAGCAATTGCTGAGCCGGATGATGCTCGCCACTCAGGTCGGCACGTTGCGCCTGGCCGTACGCAGCAGCGAGGAGCAGCGCCTGGCGAAATACTGGGCCGGTGAAAAGCAGTCGCCGGCGCACGTGGATAACGCCAACAGCCAACTCTTTCAATTCACCCAACTGGCCCTGGGCGCCGCGCCGAAAGCGCCGGCCGCCGGTGGCCATGCGCGCACGCCGATGGAAGTGATCCGCGGCAATCAGGTTTCCCAACAAGCCCCATGACTGAGCAAGGATCCATGTGCATGCAGAGTCGATTCAGGCCGCTATTAAAACCTGTAGTCCGGGCCTTGATACTGATGGGACTGTCGATGAACGCGGCCATCGCGGCCACGGGCAATTGCTCGGCACTCGGCCGTATGCCACCGGTGATCGAGATCGGTGAAGGCTTCCAGCAGGATATCCAGTCGCCCGTGGCAATCACCCGTGTGGCCATCGGCGACCCGAAAATCGCCGATGTGCATGACACCGGCAGCGCCTCGTTTCTACTGACCGGGGTGGCCCCCGGCGCTACCAGCCTGATGGTCTGGACGTCGTGCTCCAGCGAGCCGCGCCAGAGCATGGTGTTCGTGCAAGGCAGTGCCACCGCCGCATTGACCAGCGCCAGCCGCATGCCTTCCGATGATCCGACTTTGCCTTCGCAAGTGCAGACCGATATTCGCTTCGTCGAAGTCAGCCGCACCAAACTCAAGGAAGCCACGGCCTCGCTGATTGGCGTGCGCGGTAACTTTCTGTTTGGCTCGCCGAACACGCTGCCCAGCGTTGGCGGGGTGCCGACGCCGAAGCTGCCGGTGGACAACAGTCAGTTCAACTTCTCGTGGATCGGCGGCAAGACCATGGCGATCATCAACGCCCTGGAGGGCAGTGGCTTCGCCTACACCCTGGCGCGGCCAAGCCTGGTCGCACTGAGCGGGCAGAGTGCGAGCTTCCTCGCCGGGGGGGAAATTCCGATTCCGGTGCCCAGCTCAGGCAGCGACACGGTGACCATCGAGTACAAGGAGTTTGGCATTCGCCTGACCCTGACCCCGACCGTGATCGACCGCAATCGCGTGGCGCTGAAGGTCGCTCCGGAAGTCAGCGAGCTGGATTACGCCAACGCCATCAACATCGCCGGCACCCCGGTGCCGGCCCTGACCGTACGCCGGACCGATACCAGCGTATCGCTGGCCGACGGCGAAAGCTTTGTCATCAGTGGCTTGATCAGCACCAGCAACACTTCGCAGGTGAACAAGTTTCCGGGGCTGGGCGACATCCCGGTGATCGGCGCGTTTTTCCGTGATTCGCAGATCAAGCGCGAAGAGCGCGAGCTGCTGATGATCGTCACCCCGCACCTGGTGCAGCCACTGGCGGCGGATGCGCAACTGCCGTCACTGCCGGGAGAAAAACTGCGCAACTACGACCCGAATTTCTACCGCATGTTCTTCCTGGAGAACGGTAACTTCGACAAGCGCAGCGGGTTGTCCCAATGAACCAGAACCTGAGCCAGACCTTTCTGGCGATCACCCGCAACAGCACTGATCTGGAGTGGCTGCAGGGCGCGCTCGCACCGCTGGGCCAGGTGGTCAGCGCCGGGGCCGGCAGCCTGGACGAGTTGCTGGCGCTGGTCGACGTCACCTTCGCCAGCCTGGTGTTCGTCGGCCTCGACCGCGACCATGTGGTGGCGCAGAGCGCGTTGATCGAAGGCGCACTGGAAGCCAAGCCGATGCTCGCCATCGTTGCCCTCGGCGATGGCATGGACAACCAATTGGTGCTCAATGCCATGCGCGCCGGTGCCCGGGATTTTGTGGCGTACGGTTCGCGCGCCAGTGAAGTCGCCGGGCTGGTCCGCCGCCTGAACAAGCGCCTGCCACCGGTGGCCGCCAATACCCAGCTCGGTGGCCTTACGGTGTTGTACGGCACCCAGAGCAATTCCGATGGCGCGCTGTTGGCCAATCACATGGCGCAGGTGGTGCAAAAAAGCGGGCAGCAAACCCTGCTGCTGGATCTGGGCCTGCCCCGGGGCGACAGTCTGGCGCTGCTCGGGCTCGAGAGTTCGTTTCACTTCGGCGATGCCTTGCGCCATTTGCGCCGGCTCGACGCCACCCTGATCGACAGTGCCTTCACCAGCACTGAAGCGGGCCTGCGGATTCTGGCCTACGCCAACCACGACGAGCCCCTGGAAAGCACCAGTGCTGCCGAGCTGTACATGCTGCTCAGCGCGTTGCGCCAACACTTCCAGCACATCGTCGTGAACCTCACCGGGCAGTCCGACAGCGAAGCCTTGCGCACGTTTGTCAGCCATTGCGACAAGCTGATCTGGTACACCGATCAGAACGTGCTCAACTGCCGCCGTAATCTGGCCGTGCTCAACCTGTGGCGCGAGAAAGGCATGAAGCTCGACCATGCACGCTTGCTGGTGGACGGCTATCTGAGCAGCGTCGCCCCGGATGCCGAAACCCTCGGCAAGACCTTCAACCTGGAAGTGATCGCGGTGTTGGCGGCCAACGCCGAAGTGCGCCTCAATGCCAAGAACCAGGGCGTCAGCCTGTTCGAACTGGCCCCGCGGGAAAAACTCACGCAGAGCCTGCGCACGCTCGGCGAACGCCTGGCCAAGCGCTCCGAAGGTCTGGCCAAGCCCAAGGTCACCTGGTTCGGCCGCTTGCGAGGCACCCCATGAGCGCGGAAAAGCTGTTCGGCGCGGTGCAGCATGGCGCGGTCGGCAATACCGATCACGAAGGCCTGAAGCTGGTCCTGCACCGTTACATCATCGACGCCATCGAAGAGTCGGGAAAAAACCTGCTGGAAGGCTCGCGTCAGTTGCTGGCGCAGTTTGTCACCGACAAGGTCGCCGAATACATCGCCCGTTTGCATCTGGCGATTTCCCGTTATGAGATGGAGCGTCTGGCCGAGGAAATCGTCGATGAACTCACCGGCTTCGGTCCGCTTGAAGTGCTGCTGCGCGATCCATCAGTGACCGAGATTCTGGTCAACGGCCCACACCGGGTATTCATCGAGCGCGACGGTGTGCTGCATCAAAGCGACCTGCGCTTTATCGATGCGCATCATGTTGAACGGGTCATGCAACGGATTCTCGCGCCGCTCGGACGCCGCCTCGATGAGTCCTCGCCGATGGTCGATGCACGCCTGCCGGACGGCAGTCGGGTCAACGCGATCATCCCGCCGATTGCCCTCGACGGCCCATGCCTGTCGATCCGCAAGTTTCGCAAGGACATGCTCAAAAGCAGCGACCTGATGGCGATGCAAACCATCGATCTGGCGATTTTCGAGTTTCTCCAGGAGGCAGTAGGCAAGCGCTGCAACGTGCTGATCAGTGGCGGCACCGGCACCGGCAAGACCACATTGCTGAACATTCTCAGTCAATTGATCAACCCGCACGAACGTCTGGTGACCATCGAAGACGTCGCCGAATTGCAGCTCGGCCACCCGCACGTGGTGCGCCTGGAAACCCGTCCGCCGAATGCCGAGGGCCACGGTGAGGTGAAGGCCAGCGACTTGATCCGCAACGCCCTGCGCATGCGTCCCGACCGGATCATTCTCGGCGAGATTCGTGGCGTCGAAGTGGTCGATGTGCTGACCGCGATGAACACCGGCCACGACGGCTCGATGAGCACCGTGCACGCCAACAATGCGCAGGATGCGCTGCTGCGTCTGGAGACGCTGGTGGGCCTGACCGGACGCTCGATCGCCGAGCGCACCTTGCGCCAGATGATCTGTGCCGCCCTCGACGTGATCATCCAGCTGACCCGCATGCCCGACGGCCGGCGCTGCGTCAGCGAAGTGGTGGAAGTGGTCGGCATTCGTGAAGACGTCTACGTTACCAACACCCTGTTTCGCCTTGATCGGCGCACCGGTTTCGGCTTCCTGCGCGAAGCGGTCAATCCGGCCGGCGACAAGTTGCGGCACGAGACGAATCTGGGCTGACAGCATGGGACGCACATCATGATCGGATCGGCCATTCTCATCCTGCTTTGTCTGATCCTGCTCGGGCTATCGATCTGGTTGTTCCTGCACGGCATCCACAAGACCAGCAACGAACGGGTGCTCAACCGCCTCGCCGCGGGGCAGCCACAACTGGCGGCCGAGAAACCGGCCTGGGTCGGGCTTGAGCGGATGTTCCTGCGCGCCGGCCTCGGGCGTCCCACCGAACGTTTCGGCCTGTGGCTGACGTTGTGGGGCGTGGCCATCGTCCTCGGTTATCTGCTGGCGAGCTGGGTCGGTCTGCTGGCGATGCTGCTGGGACCACCGCTGATCTTGCGCCTGTATATTTCCTGGCTGTACCACCGCCGGATCAAACGCATGATCGAGCAGTTGCCGCAATTGCTCGACTACACCGTGCGCAGCCTCAAGTCCGGACGCACCCTGAGCGACGCGGTCATGGGCGGCATCGAGACAAGTGACGATCCACTGAAAAAAGCCATGGGCCGGGTGCAGCGCAACGTGCAACTGGGGGTCAATCTGCCGGACGCGGTCAGCGACTTTGCCGAGCTTTATGAACAGGATGAGTTGCGCATGTTCGCCCTCGGCCTGAAGGTCAACCATCGCTACGGCGGCAATGCCAGCGAGTTGCTGGAGAACCTGATCAAGCTGATCCGCGAGCGTGACCAGGGCGCCCGGCAACTGCGCGCGCTCACCGGCGAGACACGCATGACCGCCTGGGTGCTGGGCTCGCTGCCGGTGATCCTGGTGAGCTATTTCATGCTGACCAACCCCGGCTACATGCTCGGCATGTGGCACGACTCCGGTGGGCAGACCATGTTGATCATCGCCGTGGTGTTGCAAGTCACCGGCTGCCTGGCGCTGTGGCGCATGTTGCGGAGTGTTTGACATGGTTTATCTCGCCGCCCTGATGCTGTTGCTCGGTGCCCTGTTGCTGGTGGTCAACCACCTGCTGACCGAGCGGCGCCGCGTGCGCCAGGTCAACCAACGGTTGCAGGGCCATCTGGTGCGCGAGAACCGTTTCGGCAACTGGCTGCGTGCGTTGGGCGGCAGCAAGTTCGGCCAGCGTTCGGTGAGCATCGACAGCGAAACCCAGACCTTGCTCAGCCGCCTCGGCTGGCGCCGCGCCAGTGAGCGCTCGCTGTTCGCTGCCTGCCAGATCGGCACGCCACTGCTGGCTTTGGGACTGGCGATTTTTCTGCAGGAAGTGTTTTTTCCGCACGCCGGCAACCGCTGGATCATGCCGATGCTCGCCACCGGTGCCGGTTACCTGCTGCCCAAGCGGCTGCTGGCGTACGCAGCGGGGCGTCGGCAGAAAATCATCGCGGTGGAGATTTCCACGTTCATCCCGTTGCTGCGCATCCTCTTCGAGTCCGGCATGGCGGTCGAACAAGCGTTGCGCGTGCTCAGTACCGAAGGGCAAAAATTGCTGCCGGAACTGACCCGCGAACTGCGCCTGATTCTGGCCCGGGTCGACTCGGGACTTGAGCTGGGGCAGGAACTGAACAAGGCCTCGGTGATGCTCGCAGTCGATGAATTCACCGACACCTGCGTGATCCTGCAACAGCTGATTCAGCAGGGCGGCGGGGCGATGAAATCGTTGCTGGCACTCAAGCAGTTGCTCGATGACCGCCGCCTGACCCGGCTGCAGGAATACATTTCGAAGATGTCCGCGAAGATGTCGGTGGTGATGATGCTGTTTCTGTTTCCTGCCTTGCTGATCGTACTGGCCGGCCCGGGGTTCACGGCGATTACCCGGGCGTTTGCAAACTGACGTTGGCTCATGGAGAGCGTTTGATGAAAGCACTGATTGTCGTGGCAAGTCTGTTGATGCTCGGTGGTTGCGCCACCGACGGTCAGGCGCCGTGGTCGGCGATGCTGGCGCCGACCAGTTGCAGCAAGCTCGATTCCGAACAGGAACTGGCCCTGAACCTGGCGGACGATCTGGCCAACGACGGCAAGCTGCACGCCAGTCTGGCCAACCTGCAAAGCCTGCCCGACAACCTGGCCGAAGTGCGTCTGCGCAAGGCCAAGGTTTATCGCTTGCTCGGGCGCAATGAGGCTGAGCCGCTGTATCGCGGGCTGCTCGGCACTTGCCTCACGGCCGACGCCGAACATGGCCTGGGTCAGCTCTACGCGGCCCGGGGCGACAACGGCCAGGCCCAGGCGCACTTGCAGCGCGCGGTGCGCCTGGCGCCGACCAACGACAAGATCCGCAACGACCTGGGCGTGGTTTACCTCAACCAGTTGCGCCTTGAAGACGCGCGCTTTGAATTTCTCACCGCCATCGAGCTCAAGCAGAACGATCAACTGGCGCCGCTGAATCTGGTGACGTTGTTGCTGTACCAGAACAACTGGCAGCAAGCCGCCGAAATCGTCAGCCGTGCACACCTGACGCCGGAGCAGTTCTCCGAAGCCCAGAGCCGCGCGGAAAAACTCAAGGTACCGGCCAAGGCTCCGGCAGCGGCCGGCAATCAGGTGGCGGTGGTGGCTGACCCACAACCGTCGACGATCAAGTGACACTCGGGGAGATCACCATGAACACTTTGCACCGTGTCTGCTGCCTGACCCTGCTCAGCCTGCCGCTCGCGGCCCAGGCGATCGACGCCGGCCCGGCCTCGGCGCAACAACAGGAAACCGAAGGCTGGCTGGTGCTGCAAAGCCGCAATAAGGCAGCTTCGCCAAACCCGCAAACCGCCACGGCGACAGAACGCGAACTGGCCATGCAGCGCTGGCTGAAGAAATACAAATACGAGATTCCGGATCTCTACGATCCGGATGCCGGTGGCAAGATCGAGAGCAAAAACTAGGCTGATTGCGAGACCCGACCCAGCCGTCATCGCCGGCAAACCGGCGATGACGGTCTGGCTGACGGCCTATAACTGATAGCTGAAGCTGATGCTGTAGCGCGCCCGACGATTGAACGTATCCAGCGCTTCATCCGACATCGGCTTGGCGGCCTCCAACGCAATGTTGTAGTACTTGGCATCGCCAAAGCGCAGCCCCACCGCCGCCGACGACAGGTCGTTGCTCTGCACCTGTAGTTTGTTGAACCAGGTTTTCGAACGGTCCAGCACCACGTACGGTTGCAGGATGCGCACCCAGTTACCGTCGCGGTTGAAGCTGTAGTTGACTTCGTAAGCCGCGCCCCAGCCCTTGTCGCCCGACGCTTGATCGTCCGGGTAGCCACGGCCGAAATTCTGCCCGCCGAACACCGCGCGCTCGCTGTCAGGCAGGGTGTCATCACTCCAGTACAGCGCTGCCGAGAGCACGCCCTGCCAGTTGTCGAAGAACTTGTCGCTCTGCACCCCGGAGAGGCGCAGGCGCAGGAAGTTCAGGTCCAATGCCGGATTGTTGGAGTGTGCACCCATGCTGTCCAGACCCTGATACAGGCCACCGCTGAGAATCCGTAGTTGCCGGGCATCGGCCTTGCGCCAGTCGCTTTCGAACGCGAGGGCGCGTACGTCAGTCCGTTCCTCGATGCTGATCGGGTAGCCGACCACGTTGTAACGGTTGGTGCTATCGACCGCATACAGCCGCGCACCGGCATTCAGTAGCTCGTTGGACGCCGCAATGAATGGGTGGCTGACGCCGATGGAGTAGCGGTCGTCTTCCTTGTGCGGCTTGAGTTCGAAGCCATCGCTGGTGAACAGGCTGGTGCCCGGGTCGGCACGGTAGCGTGAGGCAAACAGGCTCAATTGGGTGCCTTCGCTGTTGAGGAACTGGTTGTAGTCCAGCCGGTAGTAATGCTCGTGATCGTCCCCTGGCGGAAACAGACCGCTGAGGGTCAGTTGCTCGCCCATGGATGTCTGGGAGTTACTGCTGACACCCAGCAGTGCCTGGGTGCCATTGCGATTGTCTTCTGTGGTGCTCAGGGTGCTGGTGAACGGTTTGCGACTGGCCTGGGCGACCAGTGTCGTGGCACCGTCGGTGGTGCCGGGCGGAGGCACTTGGGCTTGCACCGTCACTCCGGGAATGCGGGTCATCAGCGTGGTATAGCGCTCGAAGGTCTTGCGGGTCAGCGGCCGTTCAGCCTGGATTTTCGCTGCCAGCTTGTCGAGCAGGCCTTTGACCCGGCCAACGTCGCCCTGCATCTGGATATCCCTGACGTAGCCTTCCACCAACACTACCCGCGCTACCCCGTCGTCGAACTTTTGTTGAGGCAAGAACGCGTAGGACAGCAGATAACCGTCCTGTTGGTAGCGGCGGGTGATGTTGCGGGTGGCTTCTATCAGGTCGGCGAGGCTGGTCTGGTGACCGATCAGGGGTTTGTAGACGTCGGCCAGTTCGTTGAGCGGGTAGATCGTTCCTCCTTCGATCTGCACGGTTTTCAGATTGATCTTAGTGTCCATTAACAGCGGTTGCGCTGCGGCCGCGCCAGGTTCGGGCACTTGCAGGGGCGTGGCGGCCGGGCGATAAGCATCTGCCGGCAGATTCGGCACGGGCAGGTTGCGGATGGTTTCGTTGCTGTTGAGAAAGCTGGGCAGGGTGTCGGCGAGGGCGGCGGAACTGATACTGAGGAACAGCAGGGATGCCATTACGCGCATAGGACACTCCATGGTCAGATCACAGCGCTGGATTGAATTTTTCCTAAGAAAAAAGCGGAAGACTCGTGGGAATCTTCCGCCCTCAACCAAGCGTAGGCGCTGTAGGTGAGGCCGTCGAATCGGCCAGGTGCAATTTAGCGTTTGTTTCCTCCAAGAGCGTTGTTCAGGCCACCGAGTACACCGCCCAGGCCACCAGTGGCGCCACCTGTGGCAGTGCCTCCGTTGACCAGACCACCAACCGCACTGACAGTGGCGCCGACGTTGTTGACCAAACCACCGACGGCGGTGGTCACCGGGTTGTTGGTGGCGGCAACGGTGTTGCCGAGGGTGCTGACTGTGCCGCCGACCTGACCGGTGAGGCCGGCGACCGTTGCGCCCAGGCCTGTCGCGGCGCCGACTTGTTGGGTCACACTGGTGACTGCACCGGTGACTGGATTAAGCGCTGCGCCCACCGTGGCGCCCACGGTCGCCAGCGGCGAAGTGCTGGCCGTGTTCGGTGTGCCCGAACCGCCGAGTACGGTGTTGAGCGAGGCGACGGTTTTGCCCAGTCCGACTGCTGTAGTGCCACCGGCACTGACTACGCCATTGGTATTGCCGGCATCCAGACCGCCACCGACGTTGACCACTCCGCCGGCGACGGTTTGCAGCAAGCCAGTACCGCCCAGACCGCCAAGGCCACCGCCGACGCCGCCACTGGAACCGGTGCCGTTGGACACCAGGCCGCCAGCTTTGCCGACCGCTGTACCGGTATTGCTCAGTGCTCCGCCGAGGGTGTTGGTCAGTGCATTGCCGTTGCCTGCATCAGTTACCTTGTCGCCGACACCGTCCAGGGTGCTGCCAACTTTCTGTATCACGCCTTTCAGTGGGTCGCCCAGACCGGTGGCATCGCCGATTTTGTCGGTGGTGCTCTCAACCATGGTGATCACCGGCACCAGACTGCTACCAACTTTATTGGTCAGTTGGCTGGTCGGGCCATTGCTGAGGGTGGTGTTGAGGGTATCGCCGAGCATGGTGACTTTCTCACCGACACCATCAAGCACCGGAGCCACTTTGGTGACCACGCCGCCTACAACGGGAACGCTGCTGGTGGCTGTCGCCAGCTTGCCGCTGACATCCGACACGCCATTGCCGACATCCGTTACGACGCCACCGACCGAGGCCACGGTGGTGGTCAGGCCTTTGGGATCAGTGGCCAGTTTGCCGATGCCGTTGGCCACGCCATCGCCCAACGTCGTGACCACGTTGCCGGCGGTATTTGCCGCGCTCTGCACCACGCCGCCGACCACAGGCACGGTGCTCAGGGAGTCACCAATCTGGCCGACGCCATCGCCAACGCCAGCGACGGTTTTGCCGACATCCTGTATCAGGGTTGTGGTCACCAACGGAGTAGTCGTTGGCGTGGTTGGGGTTGTCGGGGTAGTTGGAGTCGTTGGGGTTGTAGGCGTCGTCGGAGTCGTCGTGCCACCGGTTCCGCCAGTTCCACCAGTGCCAGCGGTATCGGTGCCACCCGTGCCGCCAGTGCCACTGGTACCGCCTGTACCACTAGTGCCGCCAGTGCCCGATGTCGCGCTGTCTGGCGAAGAGCTGCCGGAGCTGCTGTGATGGCCGCCACCGCCGCTGCTGCAGCCAGCGAGGCCAAGGGAGAGGATCAATGCCAGAGCTGTTGCCGATTTGCACCACACTTGAGTTTTCATGATTGAGATTCCTTGCACCTGTAACAACATTCGTCGTTTTCGATGGCTCACCGATCTGTTGTCGGGGATGCCTCGTCCGTGGTGTCAATCTCAATCGCGCCGCAGGTTTCGACCATTCTCAAGTTGGTATTAACGCCTTTATATATAGGGCGCAGCGCAGTGCCTAAGCACTAATACCCAGGATATAGAGGCGCAAAAAAAGGCCTTGAAAATCAAGGCCTGGAATTTTTCACCGTGCGGTGTCGGGTGCAGGAAAACTTAAGTGATATATACACAATTTACAGGCTTGCCCCAGGGGGTGGGTCAGGCAACCGGTTGCCATTGCCCGACCATGTGTTCGAGGTCACCGGCACCGATCAGGCGCAATTCGCCACTCGACCCCGCCGCACTCGCCAGCAACGAAACCTCACTGGGCAAGCGCACCGGTTTGCGAAAGTGCACGGCAATTTCAAGGTTGGCCTTGGGTAAATGATCGGCCAGTGCGGCGAGGGTTCGCGCCTTGTTCCACAAGCCGTGAGCAATGGCCGTGGGAAAACCGAACAGCTTGGCGCTGGCAGCGCTCAGGTGAATCGGGTTGTAGTCGCCAGACACCTTGGCGTATTGCCGTCCGATGTCGACCGGCGCCTTCCACTGCGCCACCTGGGTCAAGACCTGCGAAGGTTCCCAATGTTGTTCAGCCGGCTCGCCGTCGAGTTTCACGCCGCGACAGAGCATCTGGCTTTCAGCTTCCCACAGCGGGCCGAGTTGATCATCGAGGGTGGTCAGCACCTCGAAGGTCGCACCTTTGGGATGCGGCTGCAGGTTGTGCACGCGGACACTGACTTGCGCGCGACTGATCCCGCCCATCGGGCGCAATACGCGGATGCGGTTGCTCAGGTGAATCAGCCCCAGCAGCGGGAACGGAAACTCTTTCGCCGTGAGCAATTGCATCTGCAGGGCAAACGCGAGGATGTGTGGATAAGTCGGCGGCAACAGGCCGTCATCGGCAAAGCCGCAGACCTTGCGATAGGCCGCCAGTTTCTGCCCGTCGACATCGACCCAGCAGCGCAACCCGCTGTCGGGCAGACGTGTGCCGTTGATCTTGCGCCGGGTCGCGGCCCGCGCATACAGGCCGGGCAGGCTCGGTTCGCGGTCGAGGGTGTGCCATTCAATGCTCATGTCTACGCCCCCAGCACACTTTGTCCACAGACCCGCAGCGCCTGGCCGGTGAACGCGCCCGTGCCCGGTTGCGCCAGCCACGCGACGGCTTCGGCGACGTCTTGCGGCAAGCCGCCCTGGCCCAGCGAACTCATGCGTCGCCCGGCCTCACGCAGGCCGAACGGAATGTGCGCAGTCATTTGGGTTTCGATAAAGCCCGGCGCCACGGCGTTGATGCTGATGCCGCGTTCGAGCAGCGTCGGCGCCCACGCCTGAGCGAGGCCGATCAAACCGGCCTTGCTCGCCGCGTAGTTGGTCTGCCCGCGGTTGCCGGCGATGCCGCTGATCGACGCCAGCAGAATCACCCGCGCGTTGTCGTGCAGAGTGCCGTTGTCGAGCAGGGCCTTGGTCAGCACTTGCGGGGCATTGAGGTTGACCGCCAGCACCGCATCCCAGAATTCCGGGGTCATGTTGGCCAGGGTCTTGTCACGGGTGATCCCGGCGTTGTGCACCAGAATGTCGAGGCCGTCGGGCAGGTGTTCGATCAGTTGTGCGGCGGCGTCTTCGGCGCAGATGTCGAGGGTGATCGCGCGGCCACCGAGGCGAGCGGCGAGGGCTTCCAGATCGGTCTTGGCCGGCGGCACGTCGAGCAGAATCACTTCGGCGCCATCGCGGGCCAGGGTTTCAGCAATCGACGCGCCGATCCCGCGTGCCGCGCCGGTGACCAGCGCCTTGCGTCCGGCCAGTGGCCGAGTCCAGTCGCTGACCTGGGTGGGGCACGCGTTCAGGCGAATCACCTGCCCGGAAACGAACGCACTTTTCGGCGAGAGGAAAAACCGCAGCGGGCCTTCCAGTTGTTCTTCGGCGCCGTCACCGACATAGATCAGTTGCAGCGTGCCGCCACTGCGCAGCTCCTTGGCCAGCGACCGCGAAAAACCTTCCAGCGCCCGTTGCGCACTGGAGGCAAAGGGCTCGCCCAGGGTTTCCGGGGCGCGGCCGAGAATCACCAGATGCGCGCTGTGGTCGAGATTTTTCATCAGCGGCTGGAAGAATTCGCGCAGCTGTTTGAGCTGGTCGGTGTGCTGCAGGTCGCTGGCGTCGAACACCACGGCCTTGAGTTTCGGGCCGTGGCCGGGGATCCACGCAGTGGCCAGCGAAGGCTCGGTGCCGTAGCTGTAGATCGCATCGGTCAGGCGGTTGGCGAACGCATTGACCCGTTCGGCCAGCGGCCCGCCGCCGATCAGTAGCGCACCGTCCACCGGGCGCAGGCGTCCAGCCTGCCAGCGTTCCAGCCGCACCGGCGACGGCAGGCCCAAAGCCCCGACCAAACGGTGGCCGATGGACGAGTTGGCGAAGTCGATATAGCGGTCAGACATGGAACGCTCTCCAAAAGTTGGGGTTCAAAGTGTGGACTACCAACGGCAATCAATCGTTCGATCCACGCAATAAGGCCTACGCTAGAACAGCAGAGTAGTTGGCCACCGCGGGTTTTGTGGCCGAACACAAATTCAGTAACAACGCTGAACCCTGTAGGGATGACCTGTGGCGAGGGGATTTATCCCCGAACGGCTGCGAAGCAGTCGCAGAGGTGCTGCACGCGATATACCTGATGTATCGCGATTGCAATGTGTGGGGCCGCTGCGCGACCCATCGGGGATAAATCCCCTCACCACAAGGCTCACTCCTGCAAGGGATTCAGGTGAATTCGACCATTTGGAAAAGGAGCATTTCATGAGTCAGCTGCGCCGCGTCGCCATCATCGGTGGTAACCGTATCCCTTTCGCCCGCTCCAACGGGCCGTACGCCACTGCCAGAAATCAGGTGATGCTTACCGCTGCCCTTGAAGGCCTGATCGAACGCTACAACCTGCACGGCCTGCGCATCGGTGAAGTGGTGGCGGGTGCGGTGCTTAAATTGTCACGGGATATGAACCTGACCCGCGAGTGCGTGCTCGGCTCACGGCTGTCACCGGCGACCCCGGCTTACGACATCCAGCAAGCCTGCGGCACCGGCCTGGAAGCGGCGCTGCTGGTGGCGAACAAGATCGCCCTCGGCCAGATCGATTGCGGCATCGCCGGTGGCGTTGATACCACTTCGGACGCGCCGATCAGCGTCAGCGAAGGCCTGCGCAAAATCCTCCTGCAGGCCAACCGCGCCAAGACCACCGGCGACAAGCTGAAAACCTTTCTGCAATTGCGCCCCCAACACCTGATCCCGGAATTCCCGCGTAACGGCGAGCCGCGCACCGGCCTGTCGATGGGCCAGCACTGCGAACTGATGGCGCAAACCTGGAATATTCCTCGTGAAGCGCAGGATCAACTGGCCCTCGAAAGCCATCACAAACTCGCCGCGTCCTACAGTGAAGGCTGGCACAACGATCTGATGACGCCGTTCCTCGGCCTGACCCGCGACAACAACCTGCGCCCGGACCTGACCCTGGAAAAACTCGCCGCGCTCAAACCGGCCTTTGAAAAAAGCGCGAAGGGCACGTTGACGGCGGGCAACTCCACGCCGCTCACCGACGGTGCGTCGGTGGTCCTGCTGGCGAGCGAGGAATGGGCCAGGGAACGTGGCTTGCCGATCCTCGCCTACCTGCGCGATGGCGAAGCGGCGGCGGTGGACTTCGTCAACGGCGCCGAAGGGCTGTTGATGGCGCCGGTGTATGCAGTGCCGCGTCTGCTGGCGCGCAACGGGCTGACCTTGCAGGACTTCGACTACTACGAAATTCACGAAGCGTTCGCCGCGCAGGTGCTGTGCACGCTAAAGGCCTGGGAAGACCCGGAATACTGCAAGACTCGCCTTGGCCTGGAAGCGCCCTTGGGCTCGATCGACCGCAGCCGGCTGAACGTCAAAGGCAGCTCGCTGGCGGCGGGGCATCCGTTTGCCGCGACCGGCGGACGCATCGTCGCCAACCTGGCTAAATTGCTGGATGCGGCGGGCAAGGGCAGGGGGCTGATCTCGATCTGCGCGGCTGGCGGTCAGGGTGTCACCGCAATCATTGAACGCTAAACGATCGCAGCCTGCGGCACCTCCTGCAGGCGGCTCGCCAATCTCATGCACGCTGCGATTTTTTGATCTTGAATCTTTTCATCACCGCCGCATGTCAGATTCTGTCGCAAATGCCCTCGACGGCCGATAACTACAAGCAAGGTGGGCTCGGCTATGATCGGCAACGCTCGATTATTTCGGCACAGTGTGTGCATCCACAGGGTTCACAGGTCGGCAACCCCTCCCCGTAGCGCGAGGATTGCCGTATAACGAGTGACATTCGCGTGTTTGGTAATAAAGGACCCACAATAAAAGCTGATGAAGACTCCAAAACGCATTGAACCCCTGATCGAAGACGGTCTGGTCGACGAAGTGCTGCGCCCACTCATGAGTGGTAAAGAAGCAGCTGTTTATGTGGTGCGCTGCGGTAACCAGTTACGTTGCGCGAAGGTCTACAAGGAGGCGAACAAACGCAGTTTCCGCCAGGCAGCCGAGTATCAGGAAGGCCGCAAGGTGCGTAACAGCCGGCAAGCGCGGGCGATGGCCAAGGGCTCGAAATTCGGTCGCAAAGAGACCGAAGACGCCTGGCAGAACGCCGAAGTCGCGGCGCTGTTCCGTCTGGCCGGTGCCGGTGTGCGAGTGCCCAAGCCGTACGATTTTCTCGATGGCGTGCTGCTGATGGAACTGGTGGCCGACGAGTACGGCGATGCCGCCCCGCGTCTGAACGACGTGGTGCTGGAACCGGATCAGGCCCGCGAATATCACGCGTTCCTGATTTCGCAGATCGTGCTGATGTTGTGTACCGGTCTGGTGCACGGTGACCTCTCGGAGTTCAACGTGCTGCTGACACCGACCGGTCCGGTGATCATCGACCTGCCGCAGGCAGTGGATGCGGCGGGCAACAACCACGCGTTCAGCATGCTGGAGCGGGATGTGGGCAACATGGCTTCGTACTTCGGGCGCTTTGCTCCGGAGCTGAAGAAAACCAAGTACGCCAAGGAAATGTGGGCGCTGTACGAAGCCGGCGCCTTGCACCCGAACAGTGTGCTGACCGGTGAGTTCGACGATCCGGAAGACCTGGCCGACGTTGGCGGGGTGTTGCGCGAGATCGAAGCGGCGCGCCTCGACGAAGAGCGCAAGCAGGCGATCCGTGCGGCGGATGACGAACCGAAAGGCAAGTCTGACGAACCACCACCGCCACCGTGGATGCAGTAAGCGCTTGAACAGAAACCCGGCTTCGGCCGGGTTTTTTTGTGTCCAGTACGCATGGACACCTTGTAGGAGCTGCCGAAGGCTGCGATCTTTTGCCCTGGATTTTAAAAGGCCAGATCAACAGATCGCAGCCTTCGGCAGCTCCTACAAGGAATGTATGTGAACGCCTCGCACAACGCCCGCCTGATCATCACCGCCCGCCTGATCTCCGACTTCGGCGCCTTTCTCAACATGGTCGCGCTGGCGACTTACGTCTACCTGCTGAGCAACAGCGCCATGAGCGTCGGGATTTTTCTCGCCAGCCGTGTGGGCGGGGGGATTTTTGCCAGTTTGATCGGCACGCGTTTCTATCGGCGCTGGCATGGTCGGGGGCCGTTGATTGCCTTCGATCTGTTGCGTGCGACGCTGCTCGGCGGGCTGTTGATTCTGCCGGTCAGCCAGCAGGCGTTGCTGTTGCCAGTGATCGCCTTCGGCCTCGGCTTTGGCAACTCGATGTTCGCCATCGGCCTCAACAGCCAGTTGCCGCGATTGATCGAACCGGCGCAGTTATTGAAAACCAATGCCTGGATCACCTCGGCGTCCTCGGCGGCGATGGTTGGCGGCAGCCTGGTCTCCGGTTTGCTGGTGGCGGCATTCGGCTTTGAGACGGTGTTCGCGCTCAATGCCGTGACCTACTTGTTGGCAGCGCTGTTGATTGCGCCGTTGCGTTTCGCTGCGCCGGCGGTCAGTGAGCAATCGGCCAGCGAAGCCGGCGAATGGTCAGCCCTCAAGCAAGGCCTGCGCAGTGCCCCGGTGATCGCCGCGATGCTTGCCGTGACCATGGCCGACACCTTGGGCAGCGCTGCGCACAACGTCGGCTTCCCGATCATTTCGAAACTGCTGACACCGGATTCGGCCAGCACCACGCTGGGCCTGATGCTGGCGGTGTGGGCCAGCGGCAAATTGCTCGGCGCGCGCATTGCCAGCCGTCTGAAGGGCTCGGACAACATCCACCTCGAACGACGATTTTTCTTCGGCGTGGCGCTGATGTCTTGCGGCTTTATCCTGATGTTCCAGCAACACAGCCTCTTGGGACTGTTGCTGTTTTCATTGCCCGCGGGGTTGGGCGACGGTTTCTCCGAGGTCGGCCTGATGTCGCGCCTGCAACGCGAACCGGAGCGGCTGCGCCTGCCGATCTTCAGTTTTCTGACCTTGCTGCAAATGACCGGATTCGGCGTCGGCATGCTGATTGCCGCGCCGTTCTATGGCTGGTGGACGCCGGGTGCCGTGGTGCTGCTGTTCCACGGCATCCCGCTCGGCACGTTGTTGACCGTGAAAGGCTTGGCGCTCAGACGCGAGCGGGTTGCGCGCAGCAGCCCGACGCCAGCTCCTTGAGGATCGGGCAGTCGGGGCGGTGGTCGCCATTGCAGTGCTCGACCAAGTCCTGCAGGGTGTCGCGCAGCTCGCCGAGTTCGCGGATCTTCTGATTCAACTCGTCGATGTGCTGACGGGCCAGGGCCTTTACATCGGCGCTGGCGCGTTGGCGATCCTGCCAGAGGGTCAGCAGCTTGCCGACTTCTTCCAGAGAAAAACCCAGGTCCCGCGAGCGCTTGATGAACGCCAGTGTGTGCAGGTCGTCGTCGCTGTAGATCCGATAACCGCTGTCGGTGCGATGGGCAGCCTTGAGCAGGCCGATCGACTCGTAATAGCGGATCATCTTTGCGCTCAGGCCACTGTGCCGGGCCGCTTGGCCGATGTTCATCGGTGCTCCTCCAGATCCTTCGGTTTCCAGGTTTTCAACAGTAGCGCATTGCTCACCACACTGACGCTCGACAGCGCCATCGCCGCGCCGGCCAGCACCGGGTTAAGAAAGCCGAACGCCGCCAGCGGAATGCCGATCAGGTTGTAGACGAAGGCCCAGAACAGGTTCTGACGGATCTTCGCGTAGGTCTTGCGGCTGATCTCCAGCGCCGCCGGCACCAACCGTGGATCGCCGCGCATCAGGGTGATGCCGGCGGCATGCATCGCCACGTCGGTGCCGCCGCCCATGGCGATGCCAATGTCGGCGGCCGCCAGTGCCGGGGCGTCATTGATGCCATCGCCGACCATCGCCACCACCCCGGTTTTCTTCAGTTCGGCGACGGTGGCGGCTTTGTCGGCGGGCAGCACTTCAGCGTGCACGCTCTCGATGCCCAAAGCCTCGGCGACCACTTTCGCGCTGCCACGGTTGTCGCCGGTCAGCAGGTGGCTGTGGATACCTCGGGCGGCCAGTTGCTGCACCGCCTGCAGTGCGCCGGGCTTGAGCGTGTCACCGAAGGCGAACAGTCCGAGCACACGCGGTTCAGGGCTTTGTTCGAGCAGCCAGGACAAGGTCCGGCCTTCGCTTTCCCAGGCCAGTGCGGACTCTACGAGGTTGCCGGCGCTGAGGCCGCTTTCTTCAAGCAAGCGCCGATTGCCCAGCGCCAGGCGCCGCCCCTCAAGATTGCCGGCGATGCCACGGCCGGTCAGGGATTGGCTGTCGCTGACATCCGGCACGCGCAGGTCGCGCTCGGCGGCCGTGTCCAGCACGGCTTTGGCCAGTGGATGCTCGCTGCCGCGTTGCAGGGCAGCGGCCAGGGTCAGCAGGGTATTTTCATCGCCGTCCACGGCGCTGAAATGGGCGATGCGCGGGGTGCCGGATGTCAGCGTGCCGGTCTTGTCGAAGACCACGTTGTCGACTTCATGGGCGCGTTCCAGCGCTTCGGCGTCCTTGATCAGGATGCCGTGACGCGCAGCCACACCCGTGCCGGCCATGATCGCCGTCGGGGTGGCGAGACCCAGGGCGCACGGGCAGGCGATCACCAGCACGGCGACGGCGTTGATCAATGCGGTTTCCATCGGCGCGCCGTACAGCCACCAGCCGATCAGGGTGGCGAGGGCAAGCAGCAACACGGTGGGAACGAACACCTGGCTGACTTTATCCACCAGTTTCTGGATCGGCGCTTTCGCCGCCTGGGCGTCTTCCACCAGTCGGATGATCCGCGCCAGCACGCTTTCCGCACCGAGGGCGGTGGTGCGCACCAGCAGGCGACCTTCACCGTTGATCGCACCGCCGGTGACCTTGTCGCCGGGCTGCTTCGGCACCGGCAGGCTTTCGCCGCTGATCAAGGCTTCGTCTGCGTGGCTCTGGCCTTCGAGCACTTCGCCGTCCACCGGGAAACGTTCGCCGGGTTTGACCAGCACTCGGTCATCGAGACGCAGGGCGCTGATCGCCACGTCCTGCTCGCGGCCGTCGATCACTTGAATCGCCCGTTCCGGGCGCAAGACTTCGAGGGCGCGGATGGCGCTGGCGGTCTGGCGCTTGGCGCGGCTTTCGAGGTATTTGCCGAGCAGCACCAGGGCGATCACCACCGCGGACGCTTCGAAATACAGATGCGGCATGCGCCCGGCGGCGGTGGCCCATTCGTACAGGCTCAGGCCATAACCGGCGCTGGTGCCGAGGGCCACCAGCAAGTCCATGTTGCCCGCACCGGCGCGCACGGCTTTCCACGCGGCGACATAGAAGCGCGCACCGAAAATGAATTGCACTGGCGTGGCGAGGGCGAATTGCGCCCAGGCCGGGAGCATCCAGTGAATGCCGAACGGTTGCAGCAACATCGGCAACACCAGCGGCAACGCCAGGGCGACCGCGCAAATCAGCGCCCAGCGCTCATGTTGCAGGCGCCGTTGCGGGTTATCGTTGGTGGGGTGTTCGGCTTCCCAGACGCTGGCCGAGTAGCCGGCCTTGCTCACGGCGTCGAGCAGCGACTGCGGATCGACCTGACCGAGCAGTTCGAGGTGAGCGCGTTCGTTGGCGAGGTTGACGCTGACGCGTTTGACCCCGGGGACTTTATTCAGCGCACGCTCGACGCGGCCGACGCACGAGGCGCAGGTCATGCCTTCAATGCTCAGTTCGAGCGTTTGCTGCGGGACGCTGTAACCGGCGCGTTCAACCGCTTCCATCAATGCCGGCAAGCTGTCGCCGGGGGCCTGGACGCGGGCCTGTTCGGTGGCGAGATTGACGCTGACGGCACTGGCGCCACTGACTTTGCTCAAGGCCCGCTCGACACGCCCGGCGCAACTGGCGCAGGTCATGCCGGCAATCGGCAGATCGAAAGTGATGGAATCGGACATCGGTCGTACTCCCTGTAGTAGATGCCTACAAGGATCAACCTTGCCATGCGGGCAAGGTCAAGCGCCAATCTGCACAGCAAAAGATCGGAGGATCTTTAAGGGCGACTCAATACTCGAGGGCGGCAGGTCGCAGGTACAAGCCCTTGGCATTTGCCGCGATCCGGTATTTCACCACGTCTCCGGCCTTGAGCGAGATGTCCTGCG
Organism: Pseudomonas sp. 86_A; assembly: GCF_017491705.1. Classification (NCBI taxonomy): domain Bacteria; kingdom Pseudomonadati; phylum Pseudomonadota; class Gammaproteobacteria; order Pseudomonadales; family Pseudomonadaceae; genus Pseudomonas; species Pseudomonas sp. 86_A. The sequence goes on from NZ_JAFGYS010000020.1 coordinate 78,978, forward strand.
CGGGCGGTGCCAGCATGCCTGGTTGGCAACCTGGCACCTGGCCCGGCAACTGTTTCAGACGAATGGAAATCGTACCGTGGGGCAGATTGAATGAGGTGGTCTGTTCCTGCAGCAGGCGCCCGGCGAGTTGATCATTGACGAACACGCCAATCTCGCAGGACGTCGGTACTTCCAGGCGCTCGCGCGAGATGATCAGAACCGCGTAGTCCTCGCCGGTCGCGTTGGCCTGGGGCAGGGCGGCAAAGAGGCTGAGCAAGCCAAACAGGCTGAAAGCTGACCAGCGCATGGCTGAATCTCCTGAGTTTGAGTCATTGATGCACGCAGCTTGGCTGAGCGCGACGCCGAATGCCAGCCCGGCAGTTTTTCGCAGAACTTGACCTTCACGGTGGCAAGCTCGAGACTTGCGGCAACTTCACTCAAAGGAGTCAATCCATGCAAGTGTTCAGTGTTCAAGGCATGTCCTGCGGTCACTGTGTCAAAGCCATCACCCACGCGGTGCAGGCCAAGGATCCGGCGGCAAATGTGCGGGTCGATCTGGCGGCCAAGGAAGTCGGCGTCGAGAGTTCGCTCAGCCCAGAGCAGGTGATCGAGGTGATCAGCGAAGAGGGCTACCCGGTAAAACTGGCCGAGTGATCAAAAGCAAAAAGATTGCAGCCTGCGGCAGCTCTTGCAAGGTATTGGTGTGGCTCCTGTAGGAGCTGCCGAAGGCTGCGATCTTTTGATCTTTGCAGGCAAGCTCCACAGTGCAGTTCGTCTGACTTTTTAATAGTTAGCGAGCTATCGGAATGTTCAAGGCGTCCATGCGCGGCTAGACTGTCTGGCTGCCGACTTCAATCCCACCTGGATGCCTGATGAACTTCCGTACCATTCTGATTCTCGGTGCCCTGAGCGCCTTCGGTCCGCTGGCGATCGACTTCTATCTGCCGGCGTTTCCGTCGATGGCGCTGGCCTTCGGTACTGATGAGAAACACGTTCAGCTGACTTTGGCGGCGTACTTCGCCGGCCTGTCGATCGGGCAATTGCTCTATGGCCCGGTGGCCGACCGTTTCGGTCGGCGTTTGCCGCTGCTGGTCGGCGTTGGCTTGTTTACGCTGGCCTCACTGGCCTGCGCCTACGCACCGAATCTGGAGTGGCTGATCGGCGCACGCTTCGTCCAGGCTCTGGGCGGTTGCGCGGGGATGGTGATCTCCCGGGCGGTGGTCAGTGACAAGTGCGATGCCGTCGGTTCGGCGAAAGTCTTCTCGCAATTGATGCTGGTGATGGGCCTGGCGCCGATCCTCGCACCGCTGCTTGGCGGTTTGCTGGTCAACACCACGGGCTGGCAGTCGATCTTTCTCACCCTCACCGGTTTCAGTGCCCTGGCCGGGCTCGCGGTGGCGCTGGGCCTGCCGGAAAGTCTGCCGGACCATGTGCCGCGCCAGCCGTTGTCCGGGGCGCTGCGCCAATACGGTCGCTTGTTCGGTGACCGGGTGTTCCTCGGCCATGCCCTGACCGGCGGCATCGCGGTCGCCGGGATGTTTTCTTACATCGCCGGCTCACCCTTCGTTTTCATCAAGCTCTACGGCGTGCCGGCCGAGCATTTCGGCTGGTTGTTCGGCACGAATGCGGCGGGTTTCATTCTTGTCGCTCAGGTCAATGCGCGGCTGCTGGCCAAGCGTGGCCCGGCGTTTCTGCTGGCGCGCGCGGTGTGGGTGTATCTGTTGGCCGGGGTGACGCTGCTGGCCGTCAGTGCAATGCACACCGAGGCGTTGTGGCCGTTGTTGATTCCCTTGTTCGTGTGCATCGCCAGCCTCGGTTGCATCCTGCCCAACGCCTCGGCCTGTGCGATGAACGGCCAGGGTGCGCGCGCCGGCAGTGCCTCGGCGCTGATGGGCTGCCTGCAGTTCAGCGTGGCATCCGGCGCGGCTTCGCTGGTCGGAATTCTGCACGACGGCAGCGCCATGCCGATGGCCATGGTCATCAGCCTGTGCGGATTACTGGTGGTGAGCGTCGCCATGTACACCCGGCATTTGCAGAATGCCCGGGCGCTGGCGCAAGCACAGGCCGAAGCCTGAAATCTCAGCCGACGGCGCGTTGCTGTCCGGGTTGGGGAATCTGATGGGGCGCGTGCAGGCGCGCTTCGAGGGTGCGGGTGAAGGCGAGGGCTTCGGCTTCACTGCGGAATGTCACGGCGTGTTGATCGAGGCGAACTTGCCACTGAGACTTGGCCACTTCTTTTATCAGGATCTTCATTGCTGACCTCCCTTGCGTAAAAGATGTATCGCAGAGGTTTCGAGTGTAGACCTGAATACGATCGGATTTGTGACAACGATCAAGCATCTGACTGACGGCAAAAAACAGCGCCAGCCCTGATGAGGACTGGCGCTGATGATGACTGTCGGGTTCTCAGAAACTTTCTAAAACAATTTTGCCTTTGGCCTTGCCGCTTTCCAGCAGCTCATGCGCGCGGCGCAGGTTCGCCGCGTTGATCGTGCCGAAATGCTCGCCCACGGTGGTCTTCAAGGTCCCCGCGTCAATCAGTTCGGCCACGCGGTTGAGCAGGTTGTGCTGCTCGATCATGTCCGGGGTTTCGAACAGCGAGCGGGTGTACATGAATTCCCAATGCAGCGACAGACTCTTGCGCTTGAGTTTGGTCACGTCGAGCGATTTGGGATCGTCGATCAGCGCCAGTTTACCCTGCGGCGCCAGCGCTTCGACCAATTGATCGAGGTGCTGATCGGTCTGGGTCAGGCTGGCAACGTGGGTCACGTGGTCGATCCCGGCGCGCTTGAGTTCTTCGCTCAGCGGCTGGCTGTGGTCAATCACCAGATCGGCGCCCAGTTCGGTCACCCAGTCACGGGTCTGCGCGCGGGAAGCGGTGCCGATCACCTTGAGCCCGGTCAACTCGCTGGCCAGTTGAGTGAGGATCGAACCGACGCCACCTGCGGCGCCGACAATCAGCAGGCTCTGGCCTTCGTCGGTCTTGCCTTCGCGGACCTGCAGGCGTTCGAACAGCAATTCCCAGGCCGTGATGGCGGTCAGTGGCAGTGCCGCGGCTTCGGCGAAACCGAGGGACTTGGGCATGTGGCCGACGATTCGCTCATCGACCACGTGCAGTTCGCTGTTGCCGCCGGCACGGGCGATGGAACCGGCGTAGAACACCTTGTCGCCGACCTTGAACAGGCTCACTTCGCTGCCGACCGCCTTGACCACACCGGCCACGTCCCAGCCCAGTACTTTCGCCGCGCCGTTTTCCGGCGCCACGTTCTGCCGCACCTTGGTGTCGACCGGATTTACCGAGATGGCTTTGACTTCCACCAGCAGGTCGCGCGGGCCGGCGACCGGTTCTGGCAGTTCGATGTCTTGCAGGGATTTTTCGTCGCTGATCGGCAGGGAAGCGTAATAGGCGATGGCTTTCATGACTTGCTCCGTAACGGTAATAGAAGAAGGGCTCAGGTGCTCAAGCCGTGGTTAATCTCGATGGACAGATAATTAGCTATTTCTCGACGCGATAAAACCGGCTAAAAGAGCAGTCTCTTTCAATATCTTTTTGATAATCGAGGCTGAGAATGCTGCGTTTCGATGATTTGCAGTTGTTCGTCCGTGCAGCGGATCTGGGCAGCCTGTCGGCGGCGGCCCGGGTCATGGACATGTCCGCTGCCGTAGCCAGTGCCGCCCTCAAGCGCATCGAACAGCAACTGGGCGCACGCCTGCTGGCGCGCTCGACCCGCAGCCTGCGCCTGACTGCCGAGGGTGAAGGCTTTCTCGAATACGCGCGCGCCGCCTTGAGTCAACTGGATGAGGGGCGGCGCTACCTGTCCAGCGCGCAGGATCAGGTCAGCGGGATCCTGCAACTGTCAGCGCCTTCGGACTTCGGCCGCAACCTGTTGCTGCCGTGGCTCGATGAGTTTCAGCGCGAACACCCGAAGCTGACCGTACGCCTGCTCCTGGGGGATCGCATCGCGGATCTGTTCCGCCAGCCAGTGGACATCGCCTTGCGCTACGGCGCGCCGGAAGACTCCAGCCTGGTCGCCTTGCCCATCGCGCCGGACAATCGACGGGTGCTCTGTGCGTCGCCGGCGTATCTGGCACGCCATGGCGAGCCGCGCCAGCTCGAGCAACTGGCGCAGCACAATTGCCTGCTGTACATGCTCGGCAGCCGGGTGCACGACCATTGGAGCTTTCATGATGGCAAACGTGAAGTCGGCCTGACGGTCAGCGGTGACCGTTTCAGTGATGACGCCGACGTGGTGCGCTTGTGGGCAGTGGCGGGGGCGGGGATCGCCTACAAGTCGTGGCTCGATGTCGGCGCGGATGTCCTCGCCGGGCGTCTCAAGGTGCTGCTGCCCGAATTGCTGTGCGAGCGCGCCCCGCTGAATCTGTTGTGCGCCCATCGCGCACAATTGAGTAAGCCGGTGAACCTTTTAAGGGAAATGCTCGCCAGCCGATGCGCCGAACTGAGTAGTCAATTTCCGCATTTTCAGAGAGTTGATCATTAGTCGCAGGTAATTAGCGAAATTTCACTCAGCAATTATCACCATTCGTGACGGCCGCGACGCAGGAAGCGCCGAGCATCCCGCTTATACTAGCGGCCGCCTCAAACCTGCACCGACAACCGGCCAGGACAGAATCAGCCCGGTTTTTCCCGGGCCTGGCCTGCTCAGCACAAGCGCCCCGGCCCCACCATTGACGGGTGCGGCACCACCGGCCGGCCTCGCTCCGGTTGATGGCGTTTTACGCGTCTTGGCCGACGACACATTACTGGTCAAGATGTCTTCGAGCAGTAGACGATACGATTCAACAGGGAGTGAATACATGGAACATGCACCTTGCATCAGCCAGATCGCCACGCTGCTGGCCGACCCCAAGCGCAGTGCGATGATGTGGGCATTGATGGATGGCTCGGCCCGTCAGACCGAGGAGCTGGCGTTGCTGGCAGGCTTGTCGCCATCGTCGGCCAGTGCGCATCTGGGGCGTTTGTCCGCCGGTGGCCTGTTGAAAGTCGAGGCCCGCGGGCGCAAGCGTTTTTTCCGTCTGGCCGCCCCGGAGATCGCCACGGCCATCGAAGCTCTGGCCAGTGCCACGCTCGCCAGTGCACCACGCGACATTCCTCACGTATTCAAGCGCTCGACCCCGATCGCTCGTTCTCAGACCGCACCGTCTTCGCTGCTGCGCGCGCGTTTTTGCGATGACCATTTGGGTGGCACGCTGGCCGCCGATCTGTACCAGCGCTTGCTCGATGCCCGCTGGATCGAACAGATCGAACAGCGCGTGGTGGTGACGCTCAAGGGGTCGACACAGCTGGCGGACCGCGGCGTATTCATCCAGGCCCTGGCCCATCGCAAGGCCCAGGTGGCGTGCGCCTGTCCAGACTGGAGCGAGCGGCGTCCGCACCTGGGCGGCGCGCTCGGAGCGGCGTTGTTGCAGTTGTTCATGCAGTCCGGCTGGCTGACGCTGCCCAAGGACTCGCGTGCCTTGCAGGTCACCCCGGCCGGGCAGCGGGAGATACACCGTTTCGCCCGGGAGACCGAGCTGGAATTGGCGTAACAGAGCCTTCGCCGGGCGTCGGCGTCGCCAGTGACTGCGAACAGGTCGTATCCAGAAAAAGCGCCCGGCCGTTATCGCGCACACTCGATCCGCACACATTGCGGAGGGGGAGCTGGGCATGGATACGCGAAACTTCAGTGCGGCAGAACGACTGGAGCGCCTGCCGCTCAGCGGTTATCACCGGGTCATTTTCATCATCATTGCCCTGGCGTTCTTTTTCGACTCGATGGACCTGGCGATGATGACGTTCCTGCTCGGCTCGATCAAAAGCGAATTCGGCCTGAGCAGTGCCCAGGCCGGTTTGCTCGCCAGTTCGAGTTTTTTCGGCATGGTGCTGGGGGCATCGCTGTCGGGCATGCTCGCCGACCGCTTCGGACGCAAACCGGTGTTCCAGTGGAGCATCGTCCTGTGGGGCGTGGCCAGTTACCTGTGTTCGACCGCGCAAACGGTCGAAAGCCTGACGCTGTTCCGCATCCTGCTGGGGATCGGCATGGGCATGGAGTTCCCGATCGCGCAGTCGATGCTCTCCGAGCTGATCCCGGCGCAGCGTCGCGGGCGCTACATCGCGTTGATGGACGGTTTCTGGCCGCTGGGTTTTGTCGCGGCGGGGGTGTTGTCCTACTTCCTGTTGCCGCTGATTGGCTGGCGCGACATCTTTCTGGTGTTGGCGGTACCGGCGGTATTCGTGCTGGCGATCCGCTTTTTCATCCCCGAGTCGCCACGCTGGCTGGAGCAGGCCGGGCGGCACGAGGCGGCCGACAAGGTCCTGAGCGCGATCGAACAGCGCGTGCGCACATCGCTCGGGGGCGCGACATTGCCTGAGCCGCTGCGCTTGCCGCGGACGGTGACGCCGCCAGGCAATTTTTTCTCGGCCCTCAAGCAGATCTGGTCGCCGCAATACCGCCAGCGCACCACGATGATCTGGAGCCTGTGGTTCTTTGCCTTGCTCGGTTTCTACGGACTGACGTCATGGCTCAGTGCGTTGCTGCAACAGTCGGGTTTCGCCGTGACTCAGTCGGTGTATTACACCGTGCTGATTTCCCTGGGCGGGATTCCCGGTTTCCTGATGGCGGCGTGGCTGGTCGAGCGCTGGGGGCGCAAACCGGTGTGTATCGTGACCTTGCTCGGCGGCGGGGTGATGGCGTTTCTGTATGGTCAGAGTGCGGTGTTCGGCGGCAACGTCGCGTTGCTGATCGGCACCGGGCTGTTGATGCAGTTTTTCCTGTTCGGCATGTGGGCGGTGCTCTACACCTACACGCCAGAGCTGTACCCGACCTCGGCGCGGGCCACAGGCTCGGGTTTCGCCTCGGCAATTGGCCGTGTCGGCTCGTTGCTGGGTCCGCTGGTGACCGGGCTGGTGTTCCCGATTACCGGGCAGGGCGGGGTGTTCGCCTTGGGCGCGTTGTGTTTCGCGATTGCGGCGGGGGTGGTGTGGCTGTTCGGGATGGAGACGCGGGGTAAAACCCTGGAGGAGCTGACTGAAACCCAATCTATCGGCTAACACCGATCCAATGTAGGAGTGAGCCTGCTCGCGATAGCGGTCTGTCAGGTAACACATCGGTGTCTGACACTCCGCTATCGCGAGCAGGCTCACTCCTACTAAGGTTTTGCGGTGTTGCTTACGGTTTTACCAGGCGCGCATCCAGGCTGTTCTGCGCCAGGCGCTTGGCCTGATCCTGGGTCATGCCCAAATGTTCGTACAGCGCGTGGAAGTTCTCGGTGACGTAGCCGCCGAAGTACGCCGGGTCATCGGAGTTCACCGTGACCTTCACGCCACGCTCGAGCATGTCGAGGATGTTGTGCTGCGACATGTGATCGAACACGCAGAGCTTGGTGTTCGACAGCGGGCACACGGTCAGCGGGATCTGCTCGTCGATGATCCGCTGCATCAGGCGCTCGTCTTCGATGGCACGCACGCCATGGTCGATACGCTGGATTTTCAGCAGGTCGATGGCTTCCCAGATGTACTCCGGCGGGCCTTCTTCACCGGCGTGGGCGACGGTCAGGAAGCCTTCGTGGCGAGCGCGATCGAACACACGCTGGAACTTGCTCGGCGGGTGGCCCATCTCGGAACTGTCCAGACCGACAGCGACAAACGCGTCACGGAACGGCAGCGCCTGATCGAGGGTTTTCTGTGCTTCGTCTTCGCTCAGGTGGCGCAGGAAGCTCAGGATCAGTCCGCTGGTGATGCCCAGTTGCTGCTCGCCGTCCTTCAGCGCGGCGGCGATGCCGTTGAGCACCACTTCAAACGGAATGCCGCGGTCGGTGTGGGTCTGCGGGTCGAAGAACGGTTCGGTGTGAATCACGTTCTGCGCTTTGCAGCGCAGCAGGTAGGCCCAGGTCAGGTCGTAGAAATCCTGCGAGGTGCGCAGCACGTCGGCACCCTGGTAATACAGGTCGAGGAATTCCTGCAGGTTGTTGAAGGCGTAAGCCTTGCGCAGGGTTTCGACGTCGCTCCACGGCAGGGCGATCTTGTTGCGTTCGGCCAGGGCGAACAGCAATTCGGGCTCCAGCGAGCCTTCCAGGTGCAAGTGCAGTTCAGCCTTGGGCAAGGCGTTGAGCCAGTCGTACATATGCTTTTCTCATCAGGTGCAGATGGCGGCCATTCTACAGATGCGCGCCGAAACAATTGGCAAAACCTGACCAAGCGATCCGTCAGACCGCTTCCGGCTCACGACGATAGGCGTAGGTATCGGCGAAGCGTGAGAGCAGGAATTCGGCGCAAGTGGTCGTCGGATATTTCGCCGGGTGTTGGGCGTCCTGGCAACCAGGCAGGCATTCGATACGCGTGTCCGGGTGCGGCTCGGCGAAGAACGGCATCGAGTAACGATCCAAGCCCAGCGGGCTGATCACCCGGTGCGGCGTCGAGCGATAACGGTCGTTGCTCCAGCGCGCCATCATGTCGCCGAGGTTGACCACGAAGGTGCCGTCAATCGGCGGCGCATCGATCCATTGGCCATTGACGTTCTTCACCTGCAGGCCGCCGGCGCTGTCCTGATACAGCAGGGTGATGCAGCCGTAATCGGTGTGCGCCCCGGCGCCTTGCTGCTCGGCGCTGCTGGCGGTGTGGCGCGGCGGGTAGTGGATCAGGCGCAGCACGCTGACCGGCTCAACGAAGCGCGAGTCGAAGAAATCGCGCTCGATGCCCAGGGCAATTGTCATCGCCCGCAGCAGGGTTTGCGCGAGGGCCTGCATGTCGAGGTAGTGCTGCTCCATCAGCGCCTCCCAGCCTGCCTGCGCCGGATGGCGATTGGGCCCGCGCAGCGGTTTTTCCGCGAGCACCTCGGGATGTTCCGCCGGCAAGTGCAGGCCCATGTCGAAGGTTTCTTTGAGGTCGCTGGGTTTGCTCGGGTCGAGCTGCTCGGTGGCAATGGCGCCGTAGCCGCGATGGTGGCGGGTCTGGGTGATGTCGATCTGGAGTTTTTCTTCTGCCGGTAGCGCGAAGAAGCGTTGCGCGTGATCAAGCAGGGCGGCGATGCGTTGCGCGCCGATCGGATGGCCCTTGATGTAGAAGAAGCCCCATTCGCGACAGGCCAGGTCGATTTGCGCGGCGACGGCGGGCCAGGCGTTTTGGTTGTCGGTGTAGAGCGGGCTGATGTCGATGATCGGGAGATGATCCATACACAATCCTTGAACACGCTGAAGATCAAATGTGGGAGTGAGCCTGCTCGCGATAGCGGTGTATCAGGCAACACTTTTGCTGAATGACACACCGCTATCGCGAGCAGGCTCACTCCTACAGGGGATGGTGGTGGGGCCGAATTACTTCGGCATCTCAGCCTTCATCCCTTCCACGTAATAGTTCATCGACGCCAGTTGCGCATTGGTCGCACTCACCCCCGCCGGGATTTTCTCGACCCCGGCCTGATCCTTGATCGGCCCGGTGAACGGTTGCAGCGCGCCGCTCTTGATGTCGGCAATGATCTGCTCGGCCTCGGCTTTCACCGGGGCCGGCACCAGGTCGCTGATCGGCAGTTCAACCGTGCCTTCCTTCAGTCCGCCCCAGTAATCCTGTGACTTCCAAGTGTGGTCGATCACGCTTTGCGTGGCCTGGATGTAGTGCGGTGCCCAGTCATTGACGATCGAAGTCAGCACCGCTTTCGGGCCGAAGTGCGCCATGTCCGAGGCGTAACCCACGGCGTATACGCCACGGCGCTCGGCCGCCTGGATCGGCGCCGGGCTGTCGGTGTGCTGGAACACCACGTCCACGCCCTGGTCGATCAGCGCGTTGGCGGCATCGGCTTCCTTGCCCGGGTCGAACCACGAGTTGACCCAAACAACCTTGATTTCGGTGCCGGGGTTGTACTTGTTCAGGGCCAGCTGGATGGCGTTGATGTCGCGGATCACTTCCGGAATCGGAAACGAGGCGACATAACCGATCTTCTTGGTCTTGGTCATCTTCGCCGCGAGGAAGCCGCCGACATAACGACCCTCGTAGGTGCGCGCCAGGTAGGTGCCAAGATTCTTGTCCTGCTTGTAGCCGGTGGCGTGTTCGAAGGTCACCTTGGGAAACTGCTTGGCGACTTTCAGCGTCGGGTTCATGTAGCCGAACGAGGTGGTGAAGATCAGGTCGTAGTTGTCCTTGGCCATGTTGCGGATCACCCGCTCGGCGTCGGCGCCCTCGGCCACGTTCTCGACGTAATTGGTGGTGATCTGCGGGCCGAATTTCTCCGCCAGCGCCTTGCGCCCCTGTTCATGCTGATACGTCCAGCCGTGGTCGCCGATCGGGCCGATGTAGACGAAACCGATCTTCAGCGGATCGGCAGCGCTGGCGCTCAGGCTGATCCCCAGACCGATGGCGGCGCACAGCAGTTTGTGCAGCGGACGTATTTGCATGAATTCGAACTCCATTTTGTTGTGTGTGGTCAGGGCTAATGCAAATTGCTGACCAACAGGACAACAAAGCAAAAGATCGCAGCCTGCGGCAGCGCCTGTAGGGGAATGCGAAACCTGTAGGCGCTGCCGAAGGCTGCGATCTTTTCAGCGCCGGAACCAACGCAGTGCAAGCCAGCGGATTCACGCTATCGGCTGGTGCGCTAAGGTGTAACGAAACGTTAGCGCCGCGCCGCAGTCAGTAGCTCATTCGAACCTCTCGGCAAAAAGGCCCGCCATGCTCACGATCCTCAAGCAAGAAAGCTTTCTGTTGCTGGCGGTGATTGCCGCGTGCATCGCCTATCCGCTGGAACACTGGATGCTCAATAGCGGGCAGGTCGTCGCGCTGATCTGCGGTCTGGTGCTGATCGCCTTCATCGTCGCCGCGTCGATGCGCGTCGCCCATCACGCCGAACTGCTCGCGGAAAAAGTCGGCGACCCCTACGGCACGATGATCCTGACCCTCGCCGCGGTGCTGGTTGAAGTGGTAATCCTGGCGATCATGATGAGCAACGAAGCCTCGGCCACGCTGGTGCGTGACACGATCTATTCGGCGGTGATGCTCGACATCAATGGCATCCTCGGCCTCGCCGCGCTGATGGGCGGACTCAAGCATGGCGAACAGTCGTACAACGATGATTCGGCGCGCAGCTACAGCGTGATGATCCTCACCGCCATGGGCGTGTCGATGGTGGTGCCGGAGTTCATTCCGGCGGCCAACTGGAAGGTTTATTCGGCGTTCACCATCGGTGCGATGGTAGTGCTTTATGCGTTGTTCCTGCGTATGCAGGTCGGGCCGCACAGCTATTTTTTCAGCTACAGCTACCCGGACAAACGGCGCAAGAAGGAACCGCAGGACGCGCAGGCGAAAGCACCGAGCATCGGCCTGTCGATCGGCATTCTGGTGTTTGGCATTGTGGTGATCGGCGCTCTGGCCGAAGTGATGTCGAAGACCCTCGACCTGGGTCTGGAAGGCACGGGCGCACCGCCGGTGATCACGGCGATCCTGGTGGCGGCGATTTCCGCGGCGCCGGAGATTCTCACCGCGTTGCGCGCAGCCTTGGCCAACCGCATGCAATCGGTGGTGAACATTGCGATGGGCGCGTCGCTGTCGACCGTGATCCTGACCGTGCCAGTGATGGAAGCGATGGCGCTGTATACCGGTCAGCCGTTCCAGATGGCGATGACCCCGGTGCAGACGGTGATGATCTTCATCACGCTGATTGTCAGCGCGATCAACCTGAATGACGGCGAGACCAATGCCATCGAAGGTATGACCCACTTTGTGCTGTTTGCGACGTTCATCATGCTGTCGCTGCTGGGCCTCTAGACCCACCACAAATCCTCTGTAGGAGCTGCCGAAGGCTGCGATCTTTTGATTTTGATTTTCAAAAACAAGATCAAAAGATCGCAGCCTTCGGCAGCTCCTACAGGGTTTCATCGGCGAGGATCAGCTCCCGGCAATCAACTGCCGAGCCGCCTGGCTGTGATCGGCGATCAGGCCTTTGAGGTCCAGCCCTTCAACCTGGCCGTCAACCACGCGCCACTTACCGCCAATCATCACCCGATCCGCACGATCCGCACCGCACAACAACAGTGCCGAGATCGGATCATGGCTGCCGGAGAAACGCAGCTCATCGAGCTTGAATAGCGCCAGATCCGCCTGCTTGCCCACCGCCAGTTCACCAATGTCGGTACGGCCCAACAGGCTCGCCGAACCCTTGGTGGCCCAGCCGAGTACGCGTTCTGGGGTGATCTTCTCGGCGCCGTAACGCAGACGCTGGATGTACAGCGCCTGCCGCGCTTCAAGGATCATGTTCGACGCATCGTTGGACGCCGAACCGTCCACACCCAGACCAAACAGCGCGCCGGCATCGGTCAAGTCGATGCTCGGGCAGATGCCGGACGCCAGGCGCATGTTCGAACTCGGGCAATGGCAGATACCGGTGCCGGCCTGACCGAGGCGGGCGATTTCGTCCGGGTTGAAATGGATGCCGTGGGCCAGCCACGTGCGCGGGCCGAGCCAGCCGACGCTGTCCAGATAATCCACGGTGCGCAGGCCGAAGCGCTGCAGGCAGAAGTCTTCTTCGTCGAGGGTTTCCGCCAAGTGCGTGTGCAGGCGGACGTCGAGTTTGTTCGCCAATTCGGCGCTGGCCGACATGATTTCCGGGGTCACCGAGAACGGCGAGCACGGCGCCAGGGCGATCTGGATTTGCGCACCGTCGCCGCGCTCGTGGTATTCGTGAATCAGGCGCTGACTGTCGTCGAGAATCACCTGGCCTTCCTGCACGGTCTGCTGCGGTGGCAGGCCGCCGTCCTTCTCGCCGAGGCTCATCGAACCGCGGGTGAGCATGGCGCGCATGCCCAGTTCGCGCACGGTTTCGACTTGCACGTCGATGGCATTTTCCAGACCGTCCGGGAACAGATAGTGATGGTCGGCGGCGGTGGTGCAACCCGACAGCAGCAACTCAGCCAGCGCGACTTTGGTGGCGAGGGCGAGTTTTTCCGGGGTCAGCCGCGCCCACACCGGGTACAGGGTTTTCAGCCACGGGAACAACGGCTGATTGACCACCGGCGCCCAGGCGCGCGTCAGGGTTTGATAGAAATGATGGTGGGTGTTGATCAGGCCCGGCAGGATCACATGCTCGCGGGCATCGAACACTTCATTGCACGGCGCCGACGGTTGCTGACCGGCTGCCAGCACTTCGACGATGACACCGTCTTGCAGCACCAGACCGCCACGAGCATCAAGCGCGTTGGCCGTGAAAATGGCGAGGGGATTTTTTAACCAGGTACGGGTCGCAGGCATTGTGGCCGGCTCCTCTGAAAGTGGGTTCAGGGTTGCCAGCTCAGTGTTGCCCTGTCTGCTGATCCAGGGTCGCCGCGAAGGACGAGGTGCGCAGTTTCAAACAAATCGTCGGATCGGGCAAGCCCGACCCGACAGCCAACGCATCACTCCCTGTAGGAGCTGCCGAAGGCTGCGATCTTTTGATCTTGAAAAAACAAATCAAAAGATCGCAGCCTTCGGCAGCTCCTACAGGTATGTGGGGATTTCATAGGTCTCGTGTGCTTACCAGGGAATGGTTTCACCCTTGTAGTTGATGAAGTGATGCCCGCCCTTGCCGGTATACGCATTCACCTGATCAATCAGCCCACGCGTGCTGGTCTCGACATCCAGGTCGGCACCTTCACCGCCCATGTCGGTCTTCACCCAACCCGGATGCAGCGACAGCACGGTGAGTTTCTGCTCGCCCAATTGCGTGACGAAACTGTTGGTCATCGAGTTCAGTGCAGCCTTGCTCGCCTTGTACAGCGCCAGCTCCGGTGCGTCGGGTACCGACACGCTGCCGAGCCCGGAACTCATGAACGCCAGCACGCCGCTGCCGTCGCGGATCTGCCCGACGAAGCGTTGCGCCAGGTTGATCGGTGCCACCGCGTTGGTGAAGAACAACTGGCCGACTTCGGCCAGCGTCGCGCCACCCGGGGTCTGCACCTCCGGGCCTTTGACCCCGGCGTTGACGAACAGCAGGTCGAAGGTTTCGCCTTTGAGCTGTTGGCTCAGGGCGATCACGGCTTGCTGATCGTCCATGTCGAGTTTCTCGATGCGCACATTGCCCAGCGCTTGCAGCGCCTCTGCCTTCTGCGGGTTGCGCACGGTCGCGGTCACTTGCCAGCCGTCGGCCAGCAGGGTTTTCACCAGCCCGAGGCCCAAGCCACGGGAGGCGCCGATGATCAGTGCGTTTTTTGCCTGGGACATGACGGGATTCCTTGAAGGTTACGGTTCACGGATTCAATGGACACGCCTGACCGAGCCGTTGTTGCAACTCTCGTCGCAATACATCGAGTTCGCTCATGCGGGTTTCAATCAATTGCAGTTTGTCACGCAGCAGTTGCGCCACGGCACTGTCCGGGTCGGGGGAGTTCCACAATGCGGCGACGCTGTTGCCGATCTCGCCGAGGGTAAACCCCAGGCGCTGCGCGGTCTTGATGTAGAGCACCAGTTGCACCATCTCCGGCGGATAGTCGCGATAGCCGTTGGCGCTGCGTTGCGCCGCGATCAACCCGCGCTGCTCGTAGAAGCGCAAGGTATCGCGGCTGACGGCGCTGGCCAGGGCTAATTCACCGATGCGCATACGGGGTCTCTAAAGAGGTCTTGACCCTGGAGCATACTCCAGGCTTTACCGTGAGTGCTCCCTGAATTTCTGGAGCATGGACGATGTGGACTGCAACTCAATATCGCAATGTGGTGCGCGGCAGCGCCTGGTACGACCTGATCGTGACGGCGGCGTTTGCCACGCCGTGGAGTTTCGCTGCGCTGCATGGGTTATTGACGGCGCTAAGTCAGGCGCTGGATCTGCCCGGCGAGCTGCCGGCGTTTCAGCCTGTGCACATGTTGATGGCGAATCTGTTGGGGTCGTTGGTTTGTGTATGGGCGGTGCTGCGGATTCGTGACCCGCAGGCGCTTTATGGGCGATATGACGCGGTGGCGCGGTTTCTGTTTGCGGCCTGGCAGGGGTATGCCCTGACCCATGGCGCGAGTTTGTTGTTGGTGGTTTTTCTGGTTTTTGAACTGGCGTGGGGCGTGGCTCAGGTATTGCCGATCCGTGGCGAGGGAGCTTGCTCCCGCTCGGCTGCGCAGCAGTCGTAATTCCTGAGTGCGAGGTCTTCCAGGCTGAATGTTTAGGGCCGCTTCGCGCCCCAGCGGGAGCAAGCTCCCTCGCCACAGGTTTTGTGTGTGCCTAATGCCCGGCCTGCCACGGCTGCCCCAGTGATACCGGTGCATACAACCGTGTACGCACCGCATCCCGCGACAACAGCACCAACACCACAATCGTCGCCACATACGGCAGCATCGCCAACAGACTCGACGGAATCGCCAGCCCCAACCCCTGCGCCACCAGGTGCAGGATGCTGGCGAGGCCGAACAGGTAAGCCCCGAGCAGCAGGCGCCACACCCGCCAACTGGCAAACACCACCAGTGCCAAGGCGATCCAGCCGCGCCCGGCGGTCATGTTCTCGGCCCACATCGGCGTGTACGCCAGCGACAGATACGCCCCGGCCAACCCGGCCATCGCCCCGCCAAACAGCACCGCCAGGGTGCGCACGGTCAGCACCGGCAACCCCATCGCACTGGCCGCATCCGGGTTTTCGCCGACCGCCTGAATGATCAGCCCGACGCGGCTTTTGATGATCACCCACGCCACCAGCGCAAAAAGGGCGAAAGACAAATACACCAGCCAGTCCTGAGCAAACAGCATCCGTCCGATCAGCGGGATCTCACTCAAGTACGGAATCGCCAACGGCTCGAATCCGGCCAGCGGCTTGCCGACCCACGCCGCGCCGACAAAGGTCGACAGCCCCACACCAAAAATCGTCAGCGCCAGGCCGGTCGCCACCTGATTGGCATTGAACACCAGCGCCACCAGGGCAAACAGCGACGACAACAGCATCCCCGCGAGCATCGCCAGCAACACGCCGAGCCACAGATTGCCGCTGTTAAGCGCGACGATAAAACCGATCACCGCGCCAAACAGCATCATCCCTTCCTGGCCGAGGTTGAGCACGCCGCTCTTCTCGCAGATCAGCTCACCCAGCGCCACCAACAGCAGCGGCGTGCCGCAACGCACCATGGCGTAGAAAATATTGCTCAACAGATCGATATCCATCACAGCGCTCCGGCGGTTACGGCGGTGGTCGAGGTGCGCCGTGCCCAGCGCAGTTTCAGGCGTGGCCGATAGAGGATCAGCACGTCGCAGGCCAGCAGGAAAAACAGCATCATTCCCTGAAACAGTTGGGTGATGGCTTGCGGCAGGTTGAGGGTCATCTGCGCGTTCTCGCCACCGATGTACAGCAGCGCCATCAGCAGGCTTGAGAACAGAATGCCAAGCGGGTTCAACCGGCCGAGAAACGCCACGGTAATCGCCGCGTAGCCGTAACCCGGCGACACCTGCGGCACCAGTTGGCCGATCGGCCCGGTGACTTCGCAAACCCCGGCCAGCCCGGCCAAGCCACCACTGATCAGCAGCGCGAGCCAGATCAGGCGCTTCTCGCGAAAGCCGACGAACCCCGCCGCGCGCTTGTCCAGCCCCAGCACTTTGATCTGAAAGCCGACGAAGCTTTTCTGCAGCAACACCCACACCGCGACCAGCGCGAGCAGGGCGAAATACACCCCGGCGTGCACCCGACCATCCTCCATCAGCAACGGCAGACGACTGGCGTCGCCGAACATCGCTGACTCGGGAAAGTTGTAACCGGCCGGATCCTTCAACGGCCCGTGCACGCAGAACAGCAACAGATTCAGCGCGATGTAATTGAGCATGATGCTGGTGAGGATTTCGTTGGCGTGGAAGCGCGTGCGCAACCACGCCGTCAGCCCGGCCCACGCGGCGCCGGCGAAGGTCCCGGTGAACAGAATCAGCACCAGCGCCCAACGGCTTTGCATGTCGATGATGTTCACCGCCAGCGCACTGCCGGCGAGTGCACCGAGCAGCAGTTGACCTTCGGCGCCGATGTTCCAGATTCGCGCTTGATAAGCCACGGCCAGGCCGAGTGCGCAGAGCAGAATCGGCAGCGCCTTGACCAGCAGTTCGGAGACGCCATAGCCATCGCTGATCGGGGCAATCAACAGGGTGTGCAAGGTTTGCAGCGGATCATGGCCGAGGGCGATGAACAGCAGCGAGCCGCAACCAAGGGTCAGCACCGCCGCCAATAATGGCGAGCACCAGAGCATCAGGCGCGATTGCTGGCCACGGGGTTCGAGGGAAAGCAGCATGTTGAAAACTCCGTTAAACCGTGGCGTGTTGTTGAGGGGCATCGAACTGGCCGGCCATCCATCCGCCGACGTCGCTCAGCAGGGTGTCGGTGGTGTTTTGCAGGGGCGACAGGCGGCCGGCGCACAGGGCGCCAAGTCGGTCGCTGATCTGGAACAGTTCGTCGAGGTCTTCGGAAATCACCAGAATCGCTGCGCCGGCATCGCGCAAGGCGATCAGCGCCCGGTGAATGGTGGCCGCCGCGCCCACATCGACGCCCCAGGTCGGGTGCGCGGCGACAAGCAGTTTCGGCTGCTGGAGGATTTCCCGGCCGAGGATGAATTTCTGCAGGTTGCCGCCGGAGAGACTGCGTGCGGTGGCCTGGCTGTCCGGGGTTTTCACGCCGAATCGCTGAATGATCTGTTGGGCAAGGGCTTGGACTTTGCCGCGCTCGATCAAACCATTGCTCACCAACCCGTGTTGAAACGCCGTGAGCAGGGCGTTGTCGGCCAGGCTCAACTCTGGCACCGCACCGTGGCCCAGACGCTCGGCCGGGACAAACGCCAGTCCGAGTTTGCGTCGTGCATCCGGGCGCAGATCCGCGACCGCTTGATCAGCAAAACGAATCGTTGTGGCACTGTCGCGAGGCAGCATTTGTTCGCCACTGAGCAGGGCGAGCAGTTCGTCCTGGCCATTGCCCGCGACCCCGGCGATGCCAACGATTTCCCCGCTGCGCACCTGCAGATTAATCTCGGCCAGCGAGCAGCCGAACGGATCGGGGTTGTGCCAACTCAAGCCGTTGACCTGTAAGTACGCCGCGCCACCGCTGACCTTCGGGTATTCGCCAATCAGTGCCGCCGCTTCGCCGACCATCAGCTGCGCCAATTGCTGGTCCGAGCATTCGGCGGGGATGCAATGCCCGGCCACCCGTCCGCCACGCAACACCGTGGCGCTGTGGCACAACGCGCGCACCTCACCGAGTTTGTGGCTGATGAACAGAATGCTGCAGCCCTCGGCCGCCAGACGACGCAGAGTGATGAACAACTCGTCCGCTTCTTGCGGGGTGAGCACCGAGGTCGGCTCGTCGAGAATCAGCAGGCGGATGTCCTGCATCAGGCAGCGAATGATCTCAACCCGTTGCCGTTCGCCGATCGACAGACTGTGGACCAGTCGCTCCGGCTCCAGCGCCATGCCATAGCGGCGTGACACTTCGCGAATTTTCGGCTCCAGTTGTTTCGGCGTGCCGGCCTTGGCGCCCATCGCCAGGGCAATGTTCTGCGCCACGCTGAGGGTTTCGAACAGCGAGAAGTGCTGGAACACCATGCCGATCCCCAGATGCCGGGCCTGCGCCGGGTTGCGGATATTCACCCGCTGGCCCTGCCAGAGCATCTCCCCCGCATCGGCCTGGGTGACGCCGTAGATGATCTTCATCAGCGTGCTTTTGCCCGCGCCGTTCTCGCCGAGCAGGGCGTGGATTTCCCCAGGAGCGATGCTCAGGTCGATGGCGTCGTTGGCCAGACAACCGGGGTAGCGTTTGCTGATGTGGCGCAGTTGCAGGCGCGGGGTGAGATCGTTGCTCGTAGAAGGGGTGTGCATGACAGGCTCGTCTGGCTTGGCGTTGTGCCTGTGGATAAAGCAATTTCCTGGCCATTGAGTCAGGAACGCCCGCAATGGCCGTTGCCGCGCGCCAGAGGTCGAGCCTCCCGGCTGAAATTCCCCGGGTAGGCGAGCACCAATGCGGAGCAAAGCCGTTGATCCGGCTCCACTTTTGCACCGTTACAATTGGTTAAAAAACGAGCAGTCGAGCCGAACCTATGCAGAATCGCCGGCTGCGCCAGCCATGAACGGCTTATCCACAGGTTGTTCCACAGTATTTGTGCGCAAGCCGAAAAGCCGGGCATAAGCAAAGACCGCTTATCTTCTAATGGTGATAAACGGCGCTAACTATTTGTTTTTACGTAGGATTAATCTTTTTTCATGTGAATTGGACAAAAAGTGAGCAAATCGCGCAAAGCCACGTGACAGAAGGGTTACAGCGGGATGTGCTCAGGTTATCCACAGTCGGGTGCACAGTAGATGTGGGCAAATATATGGAATAAGGCATTTCGGCGGTGCCCTAAAAGATCGCAGCCTTCGGCAGCTCCTGCAGGTCGGCGCATTCCAATGTAGGCGCTGCCGAAGGCTGCGATCTTTTGCTCTTCTAACGCTGCAGCACAATCCGCCCACGGCTCAAATCCGCCAACTGCGTTTGCAACAACTCGATCTGCGCCTCGCCCAACGCCAGCTGCAACTCAACGCCATTGGCGGTGAAGTTCTCCTCCACTACCAGGCCACCCAGATCCGCCACCCGCAGCTTCACCAGCGGCAACTCGGCAAAACCGCAGGCACAGCGCAGCGGCACGCGGCTGATCAACTCGATTTTTTCCGCGTTTTGCAGGCACTTGTTCGCGCCACCGGCATACGCCCGGGCCAAACCGCCAGTGCCCAGTTGAATGCCGCCATACCAGCGGATCACCAGCACCGCGACCTGATCGCAATCCTGCGCTTCGATTGCCGCCAGAATCGGTCGCCCGGCAGTGCCGCCGGGTTCGCCATCGTCATTGCTGCGGTACTGATCACCGAGCTTCCACGCCCAGCAGTTATGCGAGGCGTTCAAGTCGCTGTTTTGCTCGAAGAACGCTTGCGCGTCGGCGGGGCTGCCGATGGGCGCGGCGAGGGTGATAAAGCGGCTTTTGCGAATCTCTTCGCGGTACTCGCAAAAACCGCTGAGGGTGAAAGGCATAAATGTCTTAAATAGTCGGGGTGAGGCCGCAGCCTTTGAGAATGATGCGGATCAGGTTGTTGCCGGCGTCTTCCATGTCCTGTTTGGTCAGCTTGCTGCGACCGCTGACGCGACAGATCTGCGTGGCGAAGTCGGCGTAGTGCTGGGTGCTGCCCCACAGCAGGAAGATCAGGTGCACCGGATCCACCGGGTCCATTTTGCCGGCATCGATCCACGCCTGGAACACGGCGGCCCGACCGGTGAACCAGGCGCGGTAATCCTGATTGAAATACTCGCTTAGGCATTCGCCGCCGCTAATCACTTCCATCGCGAAAATCCGCGAGGCTTGCGGCTGGCGTCGGGAGAATTCCATTTTTGCGCGGATGTAGCGGGTCAGCGCTTCGGCCGGATCGTCCTCGGCCGTGAGGGTGTTGAAGGTGCTGTCCCACAACTCGATGATGTTGCTCAGCACCGCCACGTACAACCCAAGCTTGTTGGTGAAGTAGTAATGCAGGTTCGCTTTGGGCAACCCGGCATTCTGCGCGATGGTGTTCATGCTGGTGCCTTTGTAACCGTGACGCGCGAACTCGTCTTCGGCGGCTTTGAGGATGGTCTCTTCGTTCTTCTGACGAATGCGGCTGGCGGGTTTGCCGCCGTGGGCTGGGACTTCAAAGGTCATAGGCACTTCCGGTTTGTCTGTGGGTGCAACCAGTTGCGTTGATAACGCACCCACAGGCATCCGACAAGTCCTGATGCAATAAAACCGTTACGCCTGTTCGATCTTGTTCAACGCCGCTGTGGGCTCGACGGCCGAGGTTTTTGCCTCCGGCAGCAACAGGCAGAGGAAGATCGCGGTCAGGCCGCCGCTGGTGATCGCCGAATCGAACAGGTTCTGCACCAGTTTCGGCAGCAGGTGCAAAAGGTTCGGCTGCGCGGCGATGCCCAGGCCGATGCCGAGCGAGGTGGCGATGATCAGCATGCTGCGCCGGTCCAGCGGCGATTGCGCAAGGATTCGCACCCCAGCCGCCGCGACGCTGCCGAACATCACCAGCGTGGCGCCGCCGAGTACCGGTTTCGGAATTTGCTGCAGCACCGCGCCGATCATGGGAAACAGCCCGAGACAAAACAGAATCGCGCCGATGTACAGGCCGACGTAGCGGCTGGCGACGCCGGTCAACTGGATCACGCCGTTGTTCTGCGCAAACGTGGTGTTGGGGAAGGCACTGAAGGTGGCGGCGATCATGCAGCTCACGCCATCGCCCAGCACGCCGCCGCGCAAACGGCTTATATAAGAAGGGCCGCTGATGGGTTGGCGGGCGAGCATGCAATTGGCCGTGAGGTCGCCGACGGTTTCGATGGTGCTGATCAGATAAATCAGCGCGACCGGCAGGAAAGCCGTCCAGTCGAAGCTGAAACCGAACTTGAACGGTGCAGGAAAACTGATCAGCGGCAGGTCAGGCAATGCCTGCGGCACCAGTTTGCCGCTGAACCACGCGGCCAGACAGCCAAGCAACAACCCGATCATGATCGCCGACAGCCGCACCCACGGCGTGTTCGAGCGATTGAGCAGGATGATCGTCAGCAACACGAACACGCCCAGCGCCAGATTGCCTGGCGCGCCGAAATCCGGCGCATTGAAGCCGCCGCCCAGATCGGTGATGCCAACCTTGATCAGACTGATGCCGATCAGGGTAATCACGATCCCGGTCACCAGCGGCGTGACGACCCGGCGCAACTGGCCAATGAAGCGGCTGAGAACGATCTGCACCAAGGCGCCGAAAAAACACACGCCGAAGATCATCGCCAGAATGTCCTCGGGGCTGCCGCCGCGTTGCTTGACCAGAAACCCGGCCGACAGCACGGCACCGAGGAAGGCAAAACTGGTGCCCTGCAAACAGATCATCCCGGCACCGATACCGAACGGACGGCGCGCCTGAATAAACGTGCCGACTCCGGAGACCATCAGCGCCATGCTGATCAGGTACGGCAAGTGCGCGGTCAGGCCGAGGGCCGAGCCGATCACCAGCGGCGGGGTGATGATGCCGACGAAACTGGCGAGCACGTGTTGCAGGGCGGCGAGCAAAGCGGCCGGCGGTTGCGGGCGGTCGTTGAGGCCGTAGATCAGTTCGCTGGACGGTTCAGAATCTGGCTGCATGGCTTAAGGCTTCTTGTTGAAGGATCGGGGTTGATCCTGCTTTGCAAAAAGCTGTCCACTTGCTCAGCTTTATCGGCGAATACCCCCCAAATGTAGGAGCTGCCGAAGGCTGCGATCTTTTGATCTTGCTTTCAACGTGTCGCTGCCAGACTCTCCAGAAAGCTTTCCAGCACCAAATGAGGGCGCCGGCCCTTGCGCGTGACCGATGCCAGGCTCAGGTCATAAAAACGTGTTTGGGATTTCAACGCACGCAAGCGCCCTTGCTGCACCCAAAGGCTGGCGTAATGATCCGGCAGGTAACCGATGTAACGCCCGGTCAGGATCAGAAACGCCATGCCCTCACGGTCAGACGCACTGGCGGTGCAATTAAGCGCCTGGTAATGCGCCTGAATATCTGCCGGCAAACGAAACGTCGGGGCAATCGCGTCCTGACTATTAAGACGTTGGTCATCCAGTTGCCTGTCATCGACATAAAACAGCGGATGACCCACCGCGCAATAAAGCAACGAACGCTCGCTGTACAACGGCTGATACTCCAGCCCCGACAGTGCGCTGGCCTGCGGCACCACGCCGACATGCAGGCGGCCATCGAGCACGCCTTGTTCGACTTCGTTGGGGGCGATCATGCGGATCTGGATTTGCACGTCCGGACCACGTTCCTTCAATTGGGCCAAGGCGTGGGTGATGCGCATGTGCGGCAGGGTGACGAGGTTATCGGTCAGGCCGATGATCAACTCACCGCGCAAATGTTGGTGCAGGCCGTTGACCTCGGTGCGGAAACTTTCCAGTGCACTTAATAGTTGCAGCACCGACTGATAAACCTCGCGGCCTTCTTCGGTCAGCGAAAACCCGGCGCGACCGCGTTGGCACAAGCGCAGGCCGAGGCGCTGTTCCAGATCGCTCATCTGCTGGCTGATCGCCGAGCGACCGATGCCGAGCACGGTTTCCGCCGCAGAAAAACCGCCGCATTCCACCACGCTGCGAAAAATCCGCAGCAAACGAATATCAAAGTCACTCACCTGGGCCAGCGGATCGGGACGGCGACTGCTCATGCTGTTGTTCTCATTGTTTAGCAGGCTTCTAACTGAAGGTTAGAAAAGTTGGATTTCACCGACTTTATCCGCGTGGCAATTTAGCTGCAACAACGCTTTCTATCTCCCTGATGCTTATGCCCTGCGAGGTTTTGCCCGATGAACATGCCTGAAACCGCTCCGTCGCCACTGGCCAGCCAACTGAAGCTGGACGCGCACTGGATGCCGTACACCGCCAACCGCAACTTCCAGCGCGACCCGCGTCTGATTGTCGGTGCCGAAGGCAGCTGGCTGTTCGATGACAAGGGCCGCAAGATCTACGATTCGCTGTCCGGTCTGTGGACCTGTGGCGCCGGGCACACTCGCAAGGAAATCCAGGAAGCGGTCGCCAAGCAACTGGGCACCCTCGACTACTCGCCAGGCTTCCAGTACGGCCACCCGTTGTCGTTCCAGCTGGCGGAAAAGATCACTGACCTGACCCCGGGCAACCTGAACCACGTGTTCTTCACCGACTCCGGCTCCGAGTGTGCCGACACCGCGGTGAAAATGGTCCGTGCCTACTGGCGCCTGAAAGGTCAGGCGACCAAAACCAAAATGATCGGCCGCGCCCGTGGCTACCACGGCGTGAACATTGCCGGCACCAGCCTGGGCGGCGTCAACGGCAACCGTAAAATGTTCGGTCAGGCGATGATGGACGTCGATCACCTGCCGCACACCTTGCTGGCCAGCAACGCCTTCTCCCGGGGCATGCCGGAGCAGGGCGGTATCGCCCTGGCCGATGAGTTGCTCAAGTTGATCGAACTGCACGACGCGTCGAATATCGCGGCGGTGTTCGTCGAACCAATGGCCGGTTCCGCTGGCGTACTGGTTCCGCCACAGGGTTACCTGAAACGTCTGCGCGAGATCTGCGATCAGCACAACATCCTGCTGGTATTCGACGAAGTGATCACCGGTTTCGGCCGCACCGGTTCGATGTTCGGCGCCGAGAGCTTCGGCGTGACCCCGGACCTGATGTGCATCGCCAAGCAAGTCACCAACGGAGCGATCCCGATGGGCGCGGTGATTGCCAGCTCCGAGATCTACCAGACCTTCATGAACCAGCCGACCCCGGAATACGCTGTGGAATTCCCCCACGGCTACACCTACTCGGCGCACCCGGTCGCGTGCGCTGCTGGCCTGGCGGCACTCGACCTGCTGCAAAAGGAAAACCTGGTGCAGAGCGTGGCCGAGGTTGCACCGCATTTCGAAAATGCCCTGCACGGTCTGAAAGGTTCGAAGAACGTCATCGACATCCGTAACTACGGCCTGGCCGGTGCGATCCAGATTGCCCATCGTGACGGCGACGCCATCGTGCGTCCGTTCGAAGCGGGCATGGCCCTGTGGAAAGCCGGGTTCTACGTGCGCTTCGGCGGCGACACCCTGCAGTTCGGCCCAACCTTCAACAGCAAGCCGCAAGACCTCGATCGTCTGTTCGACGCGGTCGGCGAAGTGCTGAACAAGCTCGACTGATTTTCCCTTCTATATATACCTGCCAAAAACAGGTGCCTCTTGTGGGCGCCTGTTGACAAGAATTCAGGAGTTTTCGATGAGCGTTATCCCGCACTTGATCAATGGTGAACTGGTGACCGAGAACGGTCGCGCGGTTGATGTGTTCAACCCGTCCACCGGTCAGGCGATCCACAAGTTGCCACTGGCCACCCGCGAAACCATTCAACACGCGATCGACGCCGCCAAGGCTGCCTTCCCGGCCTGGCGCAACACGCCACCGGCCAAACGCGCCCAGGTGATGTTCCGCTTCAAGCAACTGCTGGAGCAGAACGAAGCGCGTATCTCGCAATTGATCAGCGAAGAACACGGCAAGACACTGGAAGACGCCGCCGGTGAACTGAAGCGCGGTATCGAGAACGTCGAATTCGCCTGCGCCGCTCCGGAAATCCTCAAGGGCGAGTACAGCCGCAACGTTGGCCCGAACATCGACGCCTGGTCGGACTTCCAGCCACTGGGCGTGGTCGCCGGTATCACCCCGTTCAACTTCCCGGCGATGGTGCCGCTGTGGATGTATCCACTGGCGATCGTCTGCGGCAACTGCTTCATCCTCAAGCCGTCCGAACGTGACCCGAGCTCGACGCTGCTGATCGCTCAATTGCTGATCGAGGCCGGTCTGCCGAAAGGCGTACTGAGCGTGGTGCATGGCGACAAGACAGCGGTAGACGCGCTGATCGAAGCGCCGGAAGTCAAAGCGCTGAGCTTTGTCGGCTCGACGCCGATTGCCGAGTACATCTACGCCGAAGGCACCAAGCGCGGCAAACGCGTCCAGGCACTGGGCGGGGCGAAGAACCACGCAGTGCTGATGCCGGATGCGGATCTGGATAACGCGGTCAGCGCGCTGATGGGCGCAGCGTATGGTTCTTGCGGTGAGCGCTGCATGGCGATCTCGGTCGCGGTGTGTGTCGGCGATCAGGTAGCGGATGCGCTGGTGGCGAAACTGGTTCCACAGATCAAGGCGCTGAAAATCGGTGCGGGTACTTCGTGCGGTCTGGACATGGGCCCGTTGGTCACCGGTCAGGCGCGGGACAAGGTCAGCGGTTATGTCGATGACGGCGTGGCGGCGGGCGCGACCCTGGTGGTCGATGGTCGCGGCTTGAGCATTGCGGGTCATGAAGATGGCTTCTTCCTTGGTGGCTGCCTGTTCGACAACGTCACCCCTGAGATGCGCATCTATAAGGAAGAGATCTTCGGGCCGGTGCTGTGCGTGGTTCGGGTCAACAGCCTGGAAGAGGCGATGAAGCTGATCAACGATCACGAGTACGGCAACGGCACCTGCATCTTTACCCGTGACGGTGAAGCGGCGCGTCTGTTCTGCGACGAGATCGAAGTCGGCATGGTCGGCGTCAACGTACCGCTGCCGGTACCGGTGGCTTACCACAGCTTCGGCGGCTGGAAGCGTTCGCTGTTCGGCGATCTGCATGCCTATGGTCCGGATGGTGTGCGCTTCTACACCCGTCGCAAGGCCATCACCCAGCGCTGGCCGCAGCGTGCGAGCCATGAAGCTTCGCAATTCGCTTTCCCTAGCTTGTAACTAGTAAAAGGGATGAAGAAGGCCGACCTCTAGAGGTCGGCCTTCGTGTTTTCGGGCTTTTTTGACCGATATGACAGAAATGTGAAAAAAGCTGTTGACGGCAGATTCCAGAGGTCTATAATTCGCCCCACTTCCGGCGCAGTCGAAACGGAAAACTCCTTGAGATTCAATGAGTTACGCAGTTTTCGACAGCGGCTAGCTTCAGTTAATCGAAGCCTGGAAGGAGTTGAAAGGGTGGTGATGTTTGGCTCTTTTAACGGTTCGATCTTCTCGGTCGAAAGCGGAGAAAAAGAGGTGTTGACAGCAGCGTGTAACGCTGTAGAATTCGCCTCCCGCTAACGAGAGATCGGAAGCGCAAGTG
>NZ_JAFGYS010000195.1:0-436 GCF_017491705.1 Pseudomonas sp. 86_A
CTGCACGTACATCTCGGCCAGGGCCGCAACCAGCGCCTTCTCCGAGCGCTGGTAGCGCTCGAACAGCTCGGTCGAGAACCGCCCCTGGCGGTCCTGCGGCACCTTGAGCTCGATCTTGCCGACCCGGGTGATCAGCGAGCGCGTGTAGTAGCCGGAGCGATAGCCGAGCCGCGCTTCGGTGCGTTCCCCATTCTCCGCGCCCAGCGTCTCCGCCATCTCGGCTTCCCGCGTCTCCTGCACCGCGGCCTGGATCAGCGGCTTGAGGAACTCCTTGTCCGACGCCAAAAGCTGTTTGACGGCAGAGACATCCGTCTTAATCTTCGTCACGGTCATGGTGGTCCTTGCTCCTCTCCGAGCGGTGATTTTCGCAACCACCTGACTTACCATGACCGCTTCAGCCTCTCAGCTTTTGCAGAACCTCCCGCACACTACCGAT
>NZ_JAFGYS010000196.1:0-436 GCF_017491705.1 Pseudomonas sp. 86_A
ATCTGCATGCGCAGCTTCTGCATCTGGGCAACGGTCAGGCCGGAATATTGAGCAACGATCGCGACGCTCGTGGTCTTGAAGACCCCATTGAGCTGTTCGACCGCGTCCTTTTTTGCCGCTCGTTCCACAGCAAGCTCTTTCCGGTTGGCAGCCTTCGCGAAAAGCGGGACCGCCGGGTTGCACCCATCGTCCCACCCAAAACCTGAACCTCCGGGCCAAAACCCATCGGACACGCGCCGGGCGAGACGACAATTCAAAGCCTGCCCTCCGGGAGCCCGCTAAGGCCCACGGCGTGTCGAGGTCCGAACCAGACCCGTTCCGCAACCACCGTTAAGATGGAAGGCGAAGTGAAATCCGGTCTTCACCCGTCTATGCAGGCCATGCGATTAAGCCGTTGAGAAATCGAAATTTCCCGCGAGCGCCTGCAGTCTTGGAC
>NZ_JAFGYS010000197.1:0-436 GCF_017491705.1 Pseudomonas sp. 86_A
GAATCAGGCGGCGCGGCCCGGACGGGCCCGCCGGTCGTACGTCTTTGAAGCGGCCGGCGTCCCGCTCGCGCGCGCGCGGAACGGCGCGGCCGCCGCCGCGGCGCGCATCGGGCGCGGCGCGACCGTCCGGCCGTGTCGTCCCGCCTCGCTGCGCGTCATGCCGCGCGCCGCTTCGGTCGGCAACGGGGCGCTCGGGCTTCGACGCGGCGTGCGCGCATCGCGCGTGCCGCCGGACACGGTCGCCCCGACGATCGCCCGGCGCCCGCGCCCGACGGCGCGCCGGCCGGCCTCCCCGCCATCGTCGAACGTGCGCGGCTTCGCGTCGAGCCTTTCGATGCTCGGCGAACGTCGCCCTCTCGCGAATCGATCCGCCTGCCGAACCGGAGCCGGTTCGCGTGGCACTCGTCGAAACGTCGCATGTTGCATGCCCGCTAAT
>NZ_JAFGYS010000198.1:0-434 GCF_017491705.1 Pseudomonas sp. 86_A
CTCTCGACCGTAGTATTGATGTTCCTTGAGGCCAACACGATCCCGGGGCTCATCGCTAACATGCAGCGTTGTACTAAGCCGGGTGGGTATAACCTGATCGTCGCGGCGATGGATACGGCAGACTATCCCTGCACCGTTGGTTTTCCGTTTGCCTTCAGGGAAGGGGAACTGCGCGACTACTACGCAGGTTGGGAGCAGTTGAAATACAATGAAGATGTCGGTGAGCTACATCGTACCGATGCGAACGGCAACCGGATTAAGCTGCGTTTTGCCACCCTGTTAGCCCGCAAAATGGCGTGATGCCGGAAGGACGAGTACGCCATTTATTTCTGGACAAAAAAGGGTCGGTAAAGTGTGGTTTGCTTACCATTTTTAATGCAACATAAATGATTTCCCTTTGCTATTATTGCGCATGCATATGTGCACATTTAAGG
>NZ_JAFGYS010000199.1:0-434 GCF_017491705.1 Pseudomonas sp. 86_A
GCTTTTATCTAATGTACGTGCCGGCACATCCGAGGGTAGGGTCGATTGAAGCGTTCTCTGAATGGGCTCGATCGATGAGCAGAAATCCGATCATTGAGCTCTCTGGGGTCGATTGAAGTTTGCCTAGGTGGCGTGGGTGTATTTTTAGCACTTAGTGGACGTCGCACGCTACCCACAGACTTCCGGTTATGGCCCTTCGGCGACATCCAGCGATGTCCGCCGTCGCGCCGTGATGGGCAGAGAAGCGAACATCGGGGAAAGCTAGCAAGCAGACATGACAGGCCGATCACGCGGGCCGGCCAAGGCGGGAATTCCGCCGACGCCGAGGTGGAGAGCAGGGCGACGCAAATTAGGGGATATTGCGAGGCAAACTCCGCCGCATGCGCAGCAACGGATAAGGCCGCCCCTCACGATCGGCGTGCATCGATGAGATC
>NZ_JAFGYS010000200.1:0-433 GCF_017491705.1 Pseudomonas sp. 86_A
CGGCTGATAGCGCGGCCTTCACGCTTTCCAGGAAGACGTAGTTGTAAGGCGCGCAGCGCGCGACGCCGCAGACCACGGCGGCCCGTTCGACCATGTCGGGATGCAGCGCGGCCCAGTGGTAGGCCTGCATGCCGCCCATCGACCAGCCGTAGACGAGCGCAAGCTTCGAAATGCCGAAGCGCTCGGTGAGGAGCCGGTATTGGACGGCGATCGCATCGTGATAGGTCACCGCGGGGAATGGCGCCGCGGTATTCGACGGCGAGGACGACAGGCCGTTGCCGAAGAGGTTCGGGATGATGATGAAGTAGCGCGTTGGGTCGAGCACGCCGTCCGGCCCGATCAGCCATTCGGTGTCGGTATGCTGCGCGCTGAACGAGGTCGGATAGAGGATGACGTTGTCTTTTGCCGGGCTGAGCGTGCCATAGGTCTTGTA
>NZ_JAFGYS010000201.1:0-433 GCF_017491705.1 Pseudomonas sp. 86_A
ATGCAGCAGATCGAGGCCTATCTCGGCGAGATGTCCGCCTGGCTCTCGGCCCGTCGCCTCAGCGTGGAGACCGTTACAACCGACGTGTTCGATCCATCGGTGCTCGCGGCCTCGCTGGAGGCGCCGTCGGGCGATTGCGACGGCGTCCCCGCGGTGGCGCTGGATCACCACAGCGTTCGCGCCGCGATCAACGACCTCGTCGATGCCGGCACCAAGGTGGGGACCCTGGTGTCGGACGTGCCGTCGTCGCGCCGCCACCATTATGTCGGCATCGACAACATCGCGGCGGGCCGCACCGCCGGCGCGCTGGTCGGAAGGCTGGTCGGCCAAAAGTCCGGCAAGGTTGCGATCGTCGCGGGCTCGCAGGGCTTGCGCGACCATGCCGAGCGAATTTTCGGCTTCAACCAGGTGATGGCGTCGGAATTCCCCGATC
>NZ_JAFGYS010000202.1:0-432 GCF_017491705.1 Pseudomonas sp. 86_A
TCACCGTGTAGGTCGTCAGCGCGGATTTCGAGATCACCTCCTCCACCGTGCCGTGGGTCAGCAGATGGCCGTAGGCGATGTAGGCGATCTCGTGGCAGCGCTCGGCTTCGTCCATGTAATGGGTCGACACCAGCACGGTGAGGCCCTCGGCGGCCAGCGCGTGGATCTCGTTCCAGAAATCGCGCCGCGCCTTGGGATCGACGCCGGCGGTGGGCTCGTCCAGCAGCAGCAATTGTGGATTGGGCAGCGTGCACGCCCCCAGCGCCAACCGCTGCTTCCAGCCGCCCGAGAGCTCGCCCGCGAGCTGCTCCTCGCGCCCGGAGAGCCCGAGCCGCTTGATCATGTCGCGCGCGGCGCCTCGCGCGTCAGCGAGGCCATAGAGCCGCGCGACGAATTCTAGGTTCTCGCGCACGGAGAGATCCTGGTACAGGC
>NZ_JAFGYS010000203.1:0-432 GCF_017491705.1 Pseudomonas sp. 86_A
GTCATCGCGCCGCGGCCGGCGCGATGACGGAGACGATGACCGGCGCGGCGGCGCGCCGCTCGCGTGTAACATGAACGAAGGGCCCGAAGGGCGAAACACCATGAATCGACACATCGAAGTCAACGGCCGCGTCTACCGGATGCCGGCCGAGCCGACGGTGGCCGTGTGCGTCGACGGCTGCGAATACGACTACCTCGAAGAAGCCGCGAGCGCGGGCGTCGCGCCGTTCCTCGCGCGGATGCTGCGCGAGGGCTCGGCGTTCGAGGCCGACTGCGTGATCCCGTCGTTCACCAACCCGAACAACCTGTCGATCGTGTGCGGCGCGCCGCCGTCGGTGCACGGCATTTGCGGGAACTTCTTCTGGGACCAGAACGCGCAGGGCGGCGCGGGCGCCGCGGTGATGATGAACGATCCCGCCTATCTGCGCGCGGG
>NZ_JAFGYS010000204.1:0-432 GCF_017491705.1 Pseudomonas sp. 86_A
GGTAAGCGCCGCTCGCAGCCATCAATTCAGCTGCCGTCCCGGGTCTGCGCTGGTGCTTGCCCGGGACGACACCGTCGTTTGTGGCGGCTCCCGCGGGCTTGCTTTCCATCGCCCCGCCTGTACCGGCCCCGCCGTCCGAACATCCCCCTTTGCTGCACCGCACCCCGCCCATCGGGCTGATTGATTTGTCTCGGCCAAATTCGCTAGCCTGAAACAAGGGCCGCGTCATATCCGTATGACAGGCGAGGGCGTATCGTACCGCCTCATGCTGGCGAGAGGATCGGAATCGTGGCCAACGACACCAAGACGCAGGAATCCTCCCAACACTCAGCCCCCCCGCACGCATCCCCCAAGCGCCTGCCGCTGGCGGAAGAGGGGATCATGGAAACCCTGCTGCTGCCATTCTCGCCGCGCTTCATCGTGCTGACGATC